>JAHEMS010000284.1 GCA_024643595.1 Bacteroidota bacterium | reverse complement strand
ACCATCGACCTTTTGCATCTTTGGTACAGAAGTAGATATCGGTGCCCCCATATCCCCCTGGGCGATTACTTGTGAAATAAATAGTCTGACCATCTGATGTTATAGTAGCAGAGTTTTCTATATACTGGGTATTGATTCCTTCAAGCGACTTTGGCTCAGTCCATGTACCATCACTGTTCAAAAAAGAGGCGAACAGATCACCGCCATTGGCGTCATTATAGAGTAGCATCTCCTTACCATCAGGAGAAAGATTGACACTCGCATTATGATAATTTGTATTAAGTGGACCAACGAGATTTTTTGAAGGACTCCAATCGCCATTTACTTTTGTACTGTAAAAAATATCTTCATAATATTCATGATCGGTGGCGACCTTCACATTCGTATTGCCCTCTGGTCTTCGTGTGGTAAAAATGATATATGACTCCTGCGCATTGATGGCAGGCGCATAATCGGGATATTCAGAATTGATTTTATCATCTAAATGAGTGATAGTAACATTAACAGGATTTTCCATCATCACTTTTGCATTATAGCACTCGAAGATTTTGCGACTTACCTCATTCATTTTTTTGACTTTATCAAAATTCATGGACCTTGCCAGCGACCTGTTATAACGATTGTAAAAGTACAGGGCGCTGTCAAATTCTTCTGAATAATGATAAGCCTGGCCAAGGTGAAATAGGATATCCTGATCTACCTTGGGGTCGAGTTTATACGCACTTTTGTAATAGGGAAGGGATCTTTCTTTGCGCAGACTTAGCATAATGGATTGTCCGGCCATAAAAAAGGCTTTCGCATTTTTCGGATTGTTTTGGGCTGCCAGGATGAACATTTCACTGGCTTGCTTTCGATGTTGATAGTCAAAAATTTCCATCCCCATACGAAAATAATCATCACTGATGGCAACAGAATCCTGTTGTGCCGCAAGGGGTAATGAAAGAATTATAAATGCAACTATTAATTTTAGTGTTCGAATAGCCTCAACCATACATCGAATATTAAGATGAACAAGAATTACCAGTGTCAATTTAGGTAGAAAAAACATAATGACACACAACCATTAAATACAAGTCAAATGAATGGCTATGATATATCCATGCGACGTTCGATGGATGGCTATTTTTTCAGCAGCCTTAGGCGCTGTGAAGATAATCTTTTGTTTGCTGCCAATTGTTCATTTCACGAATCATCGCCTCTTCACGTGGCGAAAGCAAAGAATTTTTTTCTAGCATCTGTTGATGTTCCTCCAGCGTACTGAAGAAATTCAGCCGGTATTTGAAAACCACCTTACTTCCGATTGCTTTTTTAACTTCACGAAGGAGAAGGTGATCATCGACCCATAGTAAAATAAGGTCTAATTCATTTCCCGTACTTCCGGGTAAAATAGAAAGGTTTGAATTTTCAAGACTTTCTAAAACTTCCTCTTTAAAACCGGGTCTACCGGCAATATATAGTGTGTTCCAACTCATAATTATTGCTTTTCAGGCTCACAGCCTATGTTGATTAAATTCTGTGTTTAGGATTATTTACAGAATAAAACGTGGGATCACTTGAGTTTAAAAAATTATTATTTGCTAAGCGATCACCAGCATTTGATGTGAGTTGCAAAGATAACGAAAGTTGAACAGATAAGTTTCAATTTAGCTGTTTATTGAAATTGGAAGGAGAATAAGGTAAGCAAGCTAATCACTCATTTATCCATACGAGAAATGAAATGATTACCAGTTGATCAGTGAGATATTGAATGATGGGCTCCTCCGGATCGAATTGGTTACCATACTTTTTACGAATAGCTTTTAACTCATCATCGGTTATCCATTCTGTAGCGATCAGTTTATGGGTGGGGTCAACTCGTTTTTTGATGCTTACTAAAATACGTTTCATGGTCTTGTGTTTTCAATCAAGACTACACTTTTAATTGAATTTAAAGAATGACTTTTGTCAGGAAGTATTCAACCGTTATTTTACATGGGCCCAGTTTATGCCAACTTTAATACGGTATAGTTGCATTTCTGATATACCATATTGCTTGGCAATTATTTTCATACGGGTTTTGCCTTCGCGGAGTTTGCGTTTTATAATTTTCACACGTTCGGTGGTAAGTTTATGACCCTTGCCAGTGTATTCAGCCCTTGTTTTTTTGTAATTCGGATCCTCCAACATATGCGCAGCCCATTTTTCACGGGTGGCCCATTTCAGATTTTTGTAATAATTGTTTTCTTTTTTGTAGTCAACATGAATTACATATTTGTAGGCACTGGAGGGTCGCTTACAAAAATGTTCAGCGACAAGGCGGTGAATAAAAAAGGCTTTGCCTTTTCCATTTTTGCGCAGATTGACACCTGGATATTTTCCTATGTAGCTGTAACGAAGAAAATAACCAAAGTCAAATTTTTCCCAATAGGCAATGGCTCTGCCAAAATTGGAAATGGCGTAACGTTGACCGTCCGCGCCTTTATAGCCTCGAATGGAAACCCATTTTTCGGTGGAGTGAAAGGTCAGTTTTTTTGGTTTGTGCTTGGTATGCATAACGAAGGTGGTTTTAAATCAAAATTAAAGATATCGAAAATTAAATACTATTAATTCTTGATAACGTTTGGTTTGAGTGTTAGGAATGGCAATTATTGTCGTTGAATGATATCTAGTTCCATTAAAAGCCTTATTCTATAGTTACATCACGAGACTTAATACAGGTGTATCTGTTTTGAAAAGTAATGTTTCTGTTATTCCAACCTGATACTTTTTCTTATTCTTTCGATTGTGGGTTGGCAGCGCCAATATATTAGTTCTGATCTTTTTAGAGATATTAATGATCCCCTGGTCTTTATAATAGTCATTATACACAAATAGCTTATGCTTTTTAGGATTGATGATTCCTTGCAGCTTCGACAACCGGTTATCTATTGTTTGGCTGTCGGTAAATTCTCCAGGAGTATTGATGAACGCAAAATCCAGCCGAGCATCCATGTCATCCGCAAATTCGCTTATTTTTTTTACTGATTTTTTCACATTCTCTCCATCAAAGTCGGAGGCAAAAAGGATCCTATTCAGTGCAGTGGGTTTGAAATTCTTTTTAACTGACAGAACCAGGCAATTCGCATCACGCAGCACTTTTTGAGCGGTAGATCCAATAAAAAGTTGGGCTGATTCACTTTGTCCATGGGCCCCCATAATGATCAAATCAATTTTATAAGCTTCGGCATACTCCAATATTGTTTTGTAGGGCACGCCGCCATATATGCGGGGGATAACTACCAGGTTTTCGAATATGGGTAGCTTGGTAAAACGCCTGGCTTCTTCCTCCGCTTCGCTTATTTTATGATAAATTTCTGTGTTGCGATTTTGCTGCGATTCAGATAAAATCTCCCAGTCTTCCGGAGCTTTCACAACATGAACCAGATGTATGGTAGCATCATTTTTTTTGGCGATAAAACAACCCGTTCGAGCCGCGCTTAATGAATGCTGCGAAAAATCAATTGGAATTAAGATGTTTTTCATATTCTTGGTGATTTATGGCTGGTATAATGTTAAAGCTAATGGTTAAATTATGCGCTGATATCAATCACGTATTTAGGTGATCTTTATCAACTTGCCTTAGTAGAATGTAAGACAGGTAATCGAAATTAATTTATATATAGAGTGAATTTGAATATTTTCTGTCTCATAATACTTCGTTGATGAAAAAAGCAATCTTCTTATTGGTTCTCCTATCACATTTTCTGCATGCACAGCCCTTTACATCAGTTGAAATATCAAGATGGAAAAAGGAAGCTACAAAAGTTAAAATCATTCGAGATCAATGGGGCATACCACATGTGTATGGAAAGAATGATGCTGATGTTGTCTTTGGATTTCTATATGCTCAATGTGAAGACGATTTTGAGCGGGTTGAGCTTAATTATATAAATGCCGTTGGGCGACTGGCTGAAGTTGAGGGCGAATCTAAATTATACCATGATTTACGCATGCGACTTTTTTACGATAGCGCACAGGCAATCACGTACTACAACGAAAGTCCGGGCTGGCTGAAAAAGTTATGCAATGCATTTGCGGATGGAGTGAATTTTTATCTATACACTCATCCGGAAGTAAAACCGAAATTACTGCATCGGTTTCATCCCTGGATGCCTTTATTATTCAGTGAGGGAAGTATTGGTGGTGACATAGAGTCCATTTCGGTCAATCCACTCAAAGAATTTTATGGCAGAGGAGAGGAGGTAGCTAAATGGAAAGAAGAAAATCGAAACGATCAGGAACCTGAGCCAAGAGGATCCAATGGATTTGCAATCGCTCCGGTTAAAAGTGCCAATGGAAATGCGTTATTGTTGATCAACCCCCACACTTCATTTTATTTCCGTCCAGAAGTACACGTGGTCAGTGAACAAGGATTGAATGCCTACGGAGCAGTTACCTGGGGCCAATTTTTTGTGTATCAGGGCTTCAATGAAAATTGCGGATGGATGCATACTTCCAGCCAGGCAGATGTGATGGATGAATACAAGGAAACAATCATCAATCGGAATGATTCGATGTATTATCAGTATGGTGAAGAGTATAGAAAGGTTAATGTGCAAAAAGTGAAACTTGCTTATAAGGAAGGTGGTAAATTAAGTTATCGCGAATTTACCACCTACAGTACGCATCATGGACCGGTAATTTCAAAGCAAGGAGATCAATGGATAACAGTTAAATTAATGAAGGAGCCCATTAAAGCGTTGACACAATCCTTCATGAGGACAAAAGCAAAGGATCTTGATTCGTTCGAAAAGACCATGGATCTTAAAACCAACTCATCAAACAATACCGTTTTTGCTGATGTGAAAGGAAACATAGCCTATTGGCATGGAAATTTTATTCCAAAACGCGATACCCAGTTTGACTGGAATCTCCCCGTGGAGGGAAAGAATCCGAAAACTGAATGGCAAGGATTACACTCGGTAGAGGAGAGTGTCCATGTTTATAATCCACCCATTGGGTGGATTCAGAATTGCAACTCCACACCTTTTACCGTATCCGGTGAAGACAGTCCCGTAAAAAGCCAGTACCCAGCATATATGGCCCCAGATGCTCAGAATGCCCGTGGCATTAATGCAGAACGAGTTTTAAGACGAGAGCGTAGTTTCACGTTGGATAAACTTATAGCAGCTGCCTATGATCCTCATCTTACGGGTTTTGAAGAACTTATTCCATCGCTTGTGGCAGCATATGAAAAACTTTCGAGGTTAGATGACCTGATCTCTAAATTTGATGAACCCATTTCATGGCTCAGAAATTGGGACATGAATTATGGGGTTTCATCGGTTCAAACTACGCTCGCGATGTATTGGGGGCAG
>JAHEMS010000283.1 GCA_024643595.1 Bacteroidota bacterium | reverse complement strand
TTGATGAAAAGTTTGGTATTCAAACGCCTGAAGAAGATTATGGAAAGATCAGCACCCTACATGATCTGATGCTATACATTGAAAAAAAGAAAAAATAGCTCATGCTCATTAAAACTTAAATATGCTTACATCTATTCATGAGGTAGATCTTACCCCGAAGGAATCAAAGAAATATTGGCGAAGTGGAATCCGGGAATGGCGCGAAGAATTTATTTATTTTCTGCTGGTCGATCGGTTTCATGATAATAATGACCGAGCTCCAAAGGAGCTTGGTAATCGTCAAAGTGGATTTGGCAATGGAGAACAGCTAACCAAATCCTGTGGTGGGACATTAAAGGGAATTCTGAATCACCTTGACTATATTAAAGATCTCGGATGTACGGCCCTGTGGTTGAGTCCGGTTCTTGAAAATAATCCTTCATCATACCATGGTTACGCCATCCAAAATTACCTCGATGTTGATAAACGCTTCGGCACAAAAGATGATCTTGAAAAGGTGGTCGATGCTGCCCATGCGCTCGATATGAAAGTATTTCTGGATATCGTGATGCATCACTCCGGTGACAACTGGAGTTATCCCAATGATCTCAACTATTACTATTATAAAGGAGCATCATTTCCCTTTGGAGAATGGCGCAATGAAGACCGACCTATTCCGCTGGAATTAAGAAATCCCGACCTCTATTGGCGCAAAGGACAAATCAGAAACTATGATGCTTTTCCTGAAACTAAAGAGGGAGATTTTCATAATTTGAAAACCTTTAAAAATGATGATTCGCCCGAAGCCCTCTACATTCAGGAAATACTTACTAAAATTCATTGTTACTGGATCCGCGAAACCGATCTGGATGGATTTCGTCTCGATGCCGTTAAGCATATGGGTGAAAAAACGATTAGCCAGTTTTGTTCGCACATCCGCGAATATGCCTATAGTTTGGGCAAGCGAAATTTCTTTTTGTTTGGAGAACTTCTCGGGCCCGAAGAAATATACAATAAGTACATCGGCCCAAAAACATCCATCAAGGTAGAAGATAATGCGATATACTATGGGCTGAATTCCGTTCTTGATTTTCCTTTATATCACGTACTCGCCGATGTAATCAGTGGAAAAGCAACACCTGAAAAACTCGTTGAACGTTATGAATCTCTTCGGCTCAACGCGATGCATCGGGGTGAATTTGGAGAATTCCTGGTGACTTTTGTAGATAATCATGATCAGGTTGGCCAATCCATCAAAAGAAGGTTTGGGAAAGATGCGAGCGAAGATCAGATTATAGCAGGCATTGGATTTTTACTATGTGCGCTGGGTACTCCATGCATTTATTATGGTACCGAACAAGGTTTTGATGGAAGTGGGGAGGGTGACTGGAATGTGCGGGAGACCATGTTTAGCCTGAGTGACCCATCCATTAATGCCCTCAATAAATCAACGAAGATCTACAAAGAGATTTCCAACATCGCGGCACTACGAAAAGATAGAGCCATTTTAAAATTTGGTCGCATGTACATGCGGGAATTATCAGATGACGGAAAGAATTTTCATATGCCGATTTATGAAGGTTGTCTGCTGGCTTTTTCAAGAGTACTCTTCGAAGAAGAAATTATTATTGCCTACAATAGTTCTCTTACCCAGGAAGATGAAGAATATATCATGGTTGATTCCCATTTGAATCCGGAAAGCGGTGAATTCAGATTCATATATGGTCAAACCGGAAAAGTACATGTGTTAAAAAGTGAAGATGGCATTCGTCATTTTATCAAATTAAAACTTGGGCCGGCTCAATTTGTCATATTGGGTAATAAGGAGAAGAAAGAAAATGTGATCGAATAAATTGGTCACTGGAATAAAATCATTCTCTTTCCGAAATAGAGACTAAACCTTTATCCTTCCTAATAATATGCGTCCTGCTCAAAATCTTTGTAACATAAGTTACATACGCACAAGCAGGATAGCATAAATCTCTAAATGACAATACAAAGATCATTGAAAAAAATGATAAGGGGATTGAGATTTATACCTGCTTACAAACAAGTAATATTTGTACAGTTAAAATAAATAATTATGAAAAAGTTAATGTTTTTTCTCCTGTCGGTAATGATGGTATTTTCATTACTGGCACAAGATCGGGACCGAGATAGAGATCAAGATCAAGATCAGCTTCGACTTCATGAATACATTCTTTATCAGGATGGTATTCTGTTAAATATTAAAGATCAGGACCGCACACGGTTAAGGGATCAGGTAAAACTTCTGGATGGCTCTACCGTAAATGTCGATGGAACCTACACAACAGTTATGGGCGATCAGGTAAGGCTGCGTAATGGTGAATGCCTGGATATGGATGGCAACATGTATGGTTCCGTAGAACAATATCGTCAACAACTACAAATTCGCGCTCAGGCACAAAATCAAATGCACTATCTCTTTCAAAGCGGTAAGTTATTTACGGTGCAGAACCAACAACAAAATCAGGTTGCTAAAAAATTTAAACTACAGAACGGTGGAACAGTGAAACCCGATGGCAGCTTTAAATTTAAAAATCAGCAAAGAATGCAGCTTCAAAATGGAGAATGCCTTGATCCAGACGGCAATGTATACGGATCCCAGGCTCAATTCAGGCAACATACTCAGTTGCGCCTTCAGGCAATGGCTCAAGAGCATTTTATGTTTAAGGATGGCAATATGTATCGTGTGCAAAATCAACAACAAACTCAACTTCGCGAAAGATTGAATTTACAAAGCAATGTTTCTATCAACCCAGATGGAACCTACCAGCTTAAAGATCAAAATCAACTTCAGCTAGGTAATGGAGAATGTCTTGATCCGGATGGAAACCGGTATGGATCTCAGGAACAATTTCAGCAGCATGCACAAATCCGCTTGCAAGCGATGAATCAAGATCATTTCATTTATCAAAACGGACAGATGTATCAGGTACGCAATCAGGAAAAAACTCAGGTACGCGAAAGTTTAACAACGCAAAATGGACTTGTGGTAAATACCGATGGTACCTACCAAATCAGAAATCAGCAACAAGCCAGATTAGGAAATGGTGAATGCCTTGATCAGGAAGGAAATCATTATCGTACGCAGGAACACTATCAACAACAAATACAAAATCGTCTGATGGCAATGGCGGAGCCACACTTCTCCTATCAAAATGGGCACGTTTATCAGATGCAAAATCAAGTACAGTCACAAATACACAACCGCTGGACGTTAAACAACGGCACGATAATTAATCCTGATGGAACCTATCAGTTAAAAAATGGCAAAAAAGATCAACTTAGAAATGGTGAATATCTTGACTGGGGAGGAGCGCGGTACGATAACAGGGATCGGTTTAGGGAAAGAATGGAACAACGGGTTCAGGACAGAATGGAGATGAAGGAACGTGAAAGGATAGAACGCAGAAATGTAGCGGAGCCACACAGGAAAATTAGCTACTAAACCTTACTCCCTTTCAACAGCCCGGAGTTCTTCCGGGCTGTTTCTATCTAAGAGATATCATTTTAATTTGTTGCCGATGGCTATAATTAAAATCTTTAAGATCGCTGACAGACATCATCGATTATCACTCCAGTCATTCACCAACTTTACATACGATTAGATACCAATCGAATCTATGAATACAATAACCTAATTAAAAAACGTCATGAAAAATAATGATGAACTTCAAAAAGATGTGATGGAGGAACTTAAATGGGATCCTCAGTTAAGAGATGTTTACACACAAATTGGCGTGTCAGCAAAGGACGGAGTGGTGACTCTTTCAGGAATGGTAGATTCCTATGCCAAAAAACTAGCCGCTGAACATGATGCCCAAAATGTATTAGGCGTAAAAGTGGTAGCCAGCGATGTTGAGGTGAGCATTGGCAGCCTGAGAGCAAAGACCGACACAGAAATTGCTGAAGCAGTTAGAAATGCACTGCGCTGGAACAGTGCTGTGAATGAAGATAAGCTTGAGGTGAAAGTTGACAATGGCTGGGTTTATCTTGATGGTACCGTGGACTGGGAGTATCAAAAAGTATCCGCTCAAAACAATGTTGAAAATTTATTAGCCGTAAAAGGAGTGTCCAATAACATTACGGTTAAATCTAAAATCATAGACATTAAAGATATCAAAAATAAAATCACCGATGCGTTTCAACGAAACGCTACATTAGATGCATCGTCCATAAGATTAGAGACATCGGGAAGCAGTGTTATACTCACCGGCACAGTTCGGTCATGGGCAGAAAAAGAGGAAGCCGAACGAATTGCATGGGCTTCTCCCGGTGTGCTAACGGTAGACAATCAAATATCAATCGATGCAGAGATATTTGCTTAAGTCAGATTAGAATGTACACATGATATTTTTGGCGGGAATAATTTTCCGCCATTTTTTTTGCAGTTGCCGGAAATCTGCGGAGCAGGAAAATGCGCTCGTAATCACCAGGATAAAAAAATGTGAAGACCCAGTATTATTTTGAGATATCAGATTGAGGAATAATTATTGTAAAAGTTGAGCCTTTATTTAATTCACTTTCAAATGAGATAGTCCCTTTCATTAAATTAAGGTATCGCTTTACAATATGTAAGCCAAGCCCCGTACCTTGTATATGTGCCGCATTGTGTGCCCGGAAGAATGCATCAAATAACCTTGGCTTTTCTTCCTCCGCAATGCCAATACCTTCATCTTTTATAATAAACTTAACAGCCCCTGATTCAACGGCCGAAGTAAAATAAATTGGTTTGTCTTGCGCCGAATATTTAACCGCATTGGAAAGAAGATTGATCAATATATTTTTAGCGTGCTGTCGGTCCAGAAAGACAGTATCAATATTTCCATGTTGTTTATAAATAATTTGTTGCCCCGGTCTTTTTATAGACCGCATTTCCTCTACCAGGCTCTTACAAAATTCAATCAGGTTAAATGGAGTGGGTATGTTGCTTATAGCGCCTTCCTCAATTCTACTAAGTGAAAGAAATTCATTCAATATACCGGTCAAATTATTAACGGATGACTTTATTCTTGCCACATGTTTTTTAGTATTAGCATCATCGCCACGACTATGGTACTGTTCCACCAGGTCGGCAGAAGAATGAATTGTTCCCAGTGGAGTACGAAATTCATGTGAAGCAATCGTAACAAATTTTGATTTTAACTCATTTAGCTCCTTTTGCTTCATCAACGCCCGGAAACTTTCCTCCTCCGCTTTTTTTCTCTCGGTGATATTTTGAATTACTACCAACGCCCGCGTGGAATGCTTATCTTCCAATTGAATAGGAACTGCCGAAACCGAATAGGTATTGTTCAGCACATCGACATCAAATTGAGCAGTTTCCCCTTTAA
>JAHEMS010000282.1 GCA_024643595.1 Bacteroidota bacterium | reverse complement strand
TGATCCTGCGAAAAACGTGACCCAATTAAAGTGGCCGTGGGAATCTCCACGAAGAGGTGCCAGCACCGTGTATCGAAACTTCGGTGATTTTGATGCCGCCTATGGCGGATGGGAATTGGAGGGTGAACCATACACCCATAAAGATGGAACCAAGTTTGATTGGTTCCGCTCACGTATGCTAGGGGGAAGAACCAACCACTGGGGAAGAATTTCATTGCGCTTCGGACCAAAAGATTTTAAACGAAAAGACACTGATGGCCTGGGCGACAATTGGCCGATCAGCTATGATGATGTCGCTCCCTATTACGATAAAGTTGATCAACTCATTGGTGTATTCGGATCAAAGGAAAATCTTCCCAACGATCCTGACAGTATCTTTCTTCCACCTCCTAAACCGCGCCTGCATGAACTCTTTATAAAAGATGCTGGTAATAAATTAAACATACCTGTTATCCCTTCCCGATTGTCAATCCTTACCCGGCCCATCAACAAGGAAAGAGGTTCCTGTTTCTTCTGTTCTCAGTGTAATCGCGGTTGTACGGTTTATGGCGACTTCTCTTCATCTTCCGTATTGGTTAAACCCGCGATGAACACCGGTAATGTGGATGTAATCCCTAACGCGATGGCACGGGAAGTGATTACCAACTCAGCTGGTAAAGCCACCGGTATTTCATTTGTGAATAAAGATGACAAGCAGGAATACACGGTTAATGCCAAAGTAGTTATTCTGGCTGCGAGTGCCTGTGAATCGGCTCGACTTTTACTCAATTCGAAGTCTTCCAAATTCCCTAATGGATTGGGCAACTCGAGTGGCGTGGTGGGCAAATACCTGCATGACTCCACGGGAGCTTCCATGGGCGGCATCCTTCCGAAATTAGTTGGGCGCAAGCGTTATAACGAAGATGGTGTCGGAGGCATGCACGTGTATACTCCATGGTGGTTAGATAACAAGAAGCTTGATTTCCCACGTGGATATCACATCGAATATGGCGGAGGCATGGGTATGCCGGGCTATGGTTTCGGAGGAGGAATGCAAAACACTAATGGAAAATTTCCTGGGCGTGACGGGCAAGTAAGAGGCGGAGGATACGGTGCTTCATTAAAGGATGACTATCGTTATTTCTATGGCGCTCATATAGGCATGTCGGGACGTGGTGAAGCAGTAGCCCGTGAAGACAACTATTGCGAGATCGATCCAACCACAGTAGACAAATTCGGTATCCCTGTATTACGTTTCCACTATAACTGGAGTGACTATGAAATTAAGCAGGCCAAACACATGAAAGAAACTTTTGCTGAAATCATTGACAATATGGGGGGCGTTATTACCTATGGAAACAATGATGGGCCTGAAAATGACTATGGCCTTGCTGCGCCTGGACGTATTATTCACGAAGTCGGTACTACCCGAATGGGTAGTGATCCCAAAAAATCAGTGGTCAATGCGAATAACCAGGCTCATGACGTTAAAAATCTCTTTGTGGTTGATGGTGGACCGTTTGTATCTCAGGCTGATAAAAATCCGACCTGGACGATCCTCGCGTTATCGATGAGAGCAAGTGAATTTATAATTGATGAGTTAAAAAAACAAAATATTTAATTGATACAAGAAGGTAACAAAAGCGTTTCGTAAAATCCCTTACCCGTTTTGTTACCAAAATTCTTTTACTAACTACTACTATGGATAGAAGAAAATATTTAAAAACATTAGCGGCTGGATCACTTGGTGCCACCGCGATTTTGCAAGGATGTGAAACGCCAAAACAAGAAGTCGCGAAAGCTCCTGCCTTCACCATTGACCGCACTCCGGAAGAATTGGTCCGTGAGCAAAAACTGCTGAGTGAAACATTCTTTGATGAACACGAAATGAAGACCATCAGAATCCTGGTCGATATCATTATCCCGAAAGATGATGTCTCCGGTTCGGCAACGGATGCCAAGGTACCTGAGTTCATCGAGTTCATTGTAAAAGATATGCCGCATCACCAGGTTCCTCTCCGAGGCGGACTCAAATGGCTGGACATACAATGTCTGAAACGCTACAACGCTGATTTTGCTTCCTGTAGCGCTACCCAACAAATTGAAATGGTTGATGAAATTGCCTTTCCTGAAAAAGCAAAACCAGAAATGCAGCAAGGCGTGGCATTTTTCAACAAGCTACGCGATCTCACGGCAACAGGATTCTTTACCAGTGAAATCGGCATCAAAGATTTGGGATACGCTGGAAACAAGCCCAATCAATGGGATGGTGTTCCTCAGGAAGTATTGGAACAATATGGTATGAAGTACGATGAGCGCACCTTGAATGAAAGTGTGAAGTTTGATTCATAAAGCATCTGCACGCTCCTGATGATTATGTGTTATTAACCAGATTTTTAAAATCATGACCTCCAGAAGAAATTTTATTAAGAATGTAGGACTTGCCGCAGCCGCTGTTACCATTGTGCCTCGTCACGTGTTAGGCAAAGGGTTTGTGGCTCCCAGTGACAAACTTTACATTGCCGGTATTGGTGTAGGAGGTAAAGGCGAAAGTGATATTGCCAGCTTTGCAAAAAGTCCTAATGCAACCATATCCATTTTATGCGATGTTGACGATCGCAGGGCCGCCAACTCGGTGAAGAATTTTCCACAGGCAAAATACTATAAAGACTATCGCAAAATGCTCGAAGCGGAACATAAGCACATTGATGCGGTGTCTGTCTCCACGCCTGATCACATGCACGCTGTGCAAGCAATGGCCGCGATGAAATTAGGAAAACACGTTTATGTTCAGAAGCCACTTACACACGACATCTATGAGGCAAGGATGCTCACTGAAGCGGCAAAGAAATACAAAGTGGTAACCCAGATGGGCAACCAGGGAGCATCCGGTAATGGCGTTCGACAAATGCGCGAATGGTTTGATGCCGGTCTGATTGGGGATGTAAACACGGTTTACTGCTGGACAAACCGACCCGTATGGCCACAGGGCATTCCTTGGTCAAATCAAACAGCAGAAGTGCCTAAAGAACTGGATTGGAATCTCTGGCTCGGCACGGCTCCTTCTAAAGATTATATTGATAAGTTGATACCCTTCAACTGGCGTGGTTGGTGGGATTACGGCACCGGTGCGCTAGGCGATATGGCATGTCATATTATTGAACCTGCATTCCGTACGCTCGGCCTTGGTTATCCCACTGAAGTGGAGTGCAGTGTCGGCAGTGTGTATGTGGATGAATTCAAAAGTGGCTATTTTCCTGAAAGTTGTCCTCCTTCTTCTCACATTACTTTGAAGTTCCCTGCCGCGGATGGAAAACCAGCTGTCAAATTTCATTGGATGGATGGTGGCATCCAGCCAGAACGTCCTGAAGAACTTGGACCCAATGAAGTTTTTGGTGATGGTGGTAATGGAGTATTATTGATTGGAACCAAAGGCAAGATGATGTGTGGCACGTATGGTATTAATCCACAATTACTTCCAACCAGCAAAACCAAAGATGTGAATGTGCCTCAAAAATTGGCGCGTGTGCCAGAAGGACATTATTTACAATGGGTAGATGGTTGCATTGCCGGTTATGGCAAAACTGAATTGAGTTCTGATTTTGCGTTGGCAGGTCCTCTTACGGAAAGTATCCTGATGGGTAATCTTGCTCTTCGCAGCTATGATATTCGTAAGCATAAACCAAACGGAAGACCTGATCAGTTTGATTATCCAGGTAGATACATTAAGCTATTGTGGGATGGGCCAAACATGAAAATCACCAACTTCGATGAAGCCAATCAATTTGTAAAGCGAACATACCGAGAAGGATATAGCCTATAAATGTAAGACCAGTAAAGAAAGTCCTGACCGTTTACCTCAGGACTTTTATTTTTAACTATCGTTTAGCCTTTCCCCATAAAGAATGATATCAAGAAGAAGTTTTATTAAAAAAGCCACCGCTGGCGTTGCAGCCTTTTCCATCGTACCGCGCTTTGTCATTGGGGGCCCTGGTCACCGTGCCCCAAGCGACACTTTGTATGTAGCTGGTATTGGTGTTGGCGGTAAAGGCCGGGTGGACGTTTCTGGTATTGCTAAAAATACCAAATCGAAAATTTCTTTTCTCTGTGATATCGATGAACGACAAGCTGTTGAGTCGAGAACGAATTTTCCGGACGCAAAATATTACAAAGACTTTCGGGTAATGCTCGATAAGGAAGCCAAGCACATTGACGCGGTTTCTGTTTCTACGGCCGATCACACCCATGCCGTAGCAGCTATGGCTGCGATGCAACGAGGCAAACACGTTTATGTACAAAAGCCGTTAACGCATGATATCTATGAAGCGCGCATCCTCACTGAAGCTGCCAAAAAATACAAAGTGGTTACCCAGATGGGAAATCAATTTGCGTCTGCCGACTATGTAAGAACTGCCAAAGAGTGGGTGGATGCCGGATTAATTGGTGATGTCACGAATGTGCTTACCTGGTCAAACCGGCCTGTATGGCCTCAAGGCGTTCCTGCACCAACCGGAAAACACGAAGTGCCCAAGGAACTGGATTGGGATTTATGGTTGGGACCTGCTAAAGAGGTAGAATACAATCCTGCCTACCATCCATTCAACTGGCGAGGCTGGTGGAATTTTGGCACGGGAGCACTGGGTGATATGGCTTGTCATATCATGGATCCTGCTTTTCGTATTTTACCCATTGATTATCCATCTGAAGTGGAATGCAGTGCAACGACCGCTTGGTCTGGCCCATTCCAAATGGCAGATTATAAAGATAGCTGTCCCGCTTCTTCTATCATTCACATGAAGTTTCCTCGAACAGATGGAAAGGGCAATATCACGTTGACGTGGATGGATGGTGGCCTGGTTCCAAAGCGTCCGGAAGAATTATTACCTGACGAAGTAATGGGCGGCGGTGACTTAGGTAATGGATACATCTTTGAAGGAACCAAAGGAAAGTTGATCGGTAATTACAATGCAGCCCCTGTCCTTCTTCCTACCGCACGTATGCAGGAAATAACATTGCCCAAGCAAACCATTCCACGAATTATCGGTGCGGAAAATGGACATTATACCGAATGGGTGGATGCTTGCATTGCCGGCTATGGTAAGAGAGAACTCAGTTCACCATTTGAATACGCGGGGCCTTTTACAGAAGCGGTGTTGATGGGTAACCTGGCCATTCGCAGCCATGGTATGCGCCTCGAGAATGGATTTCCAGGAAGAAAGAAACTCCTTTGGGATGCCCGCAATATGAAGATCACCAACTTCGATGAAGCGAATGCGTTTGTAAAACGTGAATATCGAAATGGCTGGAGTTTATAATGGAAGACAAACGGTTTATTGACCAACTTCGTAAGGAATATGCAGAT
>JAHEMS010000281.1 GCA_024643595.1 Bacteroidota bacterium | reverse complement strand
CCGGTGGATGAAACAGGACCCGTAGATGCCATGTACCTGGAAGATAACCTGCTCATGCCGGTAGGAGGGCGTTTCACCACCGTTGCCAACGACGCTACGAAGGGACGTAATGAAACCGACCTCATAAAAGCCAGGGCGCTATATGATTACATTATTGATAATATGCGCTACATGAAATACGGCAAGTATGGAAGTGGTGACGCCAATTACGCCTGCGATGTGCGAACTGGAAATTGTACTGAATTCCATTCATTTTTTATTTCCCTGGCCAGATCCTCCGGTATCCCGGCCAGGTTCGCGGTAGGCGCTTCCATTCCTTCCGAAAGGAATGAAGGCGGTATTGATGGTTATCATTGTTGGGCTGAGTTTTATGCCGATGGTAAATGGTGGCCAATCGACATTAGTGAAGCCAATAAATACACGGCACTGGCCACATATTATTTCGGCCATCATCCAGCCAACCGGATTCAGTTTAGCAGAGGGCGTGATCTTGTGGTTGAACCTGGTCCGGCAACAGGACCCATTAATTTTTTGGCATATCCTATTTTGGAAATCAATGGCAGAGAGGCAACCACGAAAACGGTATTTTCATTTAAGCGACCAACCTCGGCTGCGCTATGAAGCACTAACGTTTAAAAGTTTAGGATCACTTACATCTTTTATCCAGACAATGAATGGAATCAGGAAGGTTTGATTATTTTGCCTGATGAATAAAATAATCCGATGACCGAAAGAGAACTACTGAAACTGGAAGGTACGATCAGGAAGAAAATGGACGATATCAGAAAACAACGTGTGTCGCTGAAGGATTCAGGTATTGGTGGGTTAATGAATTCACTTAAAAAAGTCGATGAGGCACTCTATGAAAAGATATTCCCCGAATACAAAAAGATGGCTTCGGAGAGTAACATCTTCAAAAAGTAAATAAGATTTTGTAGCCAACGCAATCGATAACCTCAACCGTGTTTAGAAATCAACGGTGTATTTCTTCCTGTACTCGAGGGGACTATACTGTGTCACCGCTTTAAATTGCCTGTTGAAATTCGAAAGTGTGCTGAACCCACTATCATAACATACTTGCGACACATTGATTTTTTGCCCCATCAGTAGTTTGCAACTGTACCCTATTCTGATCTCCATCAGGAAGTCGGAGAATGTTTTGTTGGCATGTACTTTAAAATATCGGCTGAAAGAACTAGGACTCATGTTGGCCATGGCAGCAACATCGTTAAGACTTATTCTATCCCGAAAGTTTTTCATCACATAAGCATGCACGCGGTTCATTCTGTCTGTTTCTGTCTCCTTCATTGTATTGCTATACCCTTCACTGGCCAATAGCTTATGCTCAGAAGAGTTGGATATGATATTCAAAACAGTGAGCAATGTTAATATTTTTTCAAAATCATGTGCATCCAATATGGATTGCATGACGGCCTTCACCCGCTCTCTCGTTTTTCCGAAAATCTCAATTCCTCGTTGCGCTTTCTGTAAGAGTTGCTTGATCTTGTACATCTCCGTTTTGTACAAAAAATCTTTTCCCAGGAAATTTTCCGGAAAATAAATCACGATGCCTTCGGTGATGAATGTGTTGTCATTTTTAAAATATTCATGATCACTTTGCCAGAGATGCGGAAGGTTAGGACCCGTAAATACGAGATCACCATGCGTAAAGGGACTTACATGATCGCCTATAAACCGGGTGCCGGTTCCTTTTATGACCAGGAAAAGTTGATATTCCGTATGAAAATGCCAGTTGGGATCAAAGTGGGGATCCGTCAAATATTTCACCTCAAACGCATGGTTATCTGAAATCGGCGATTTTTGTAGGGCTGCTTTCATTTATTCAATTATTCTGGTACTTATTTGCCATATTATAAGCCGTAAATATGGGAAATCATGTTAAAATAAAGTCACTTTTTGTTAAAATTCAGCAAACGATTGCGGAATAGAAGAATGAAATTCGTTCATCAGAAAATTTGAAACCTTATGCGATTAGTATCCAGTATCCTTAGTCTAATAGTCGTTGCCTTCTTTATTAGTTCTTGTAGCCATCCATCGAAAAGTCTTAGGAATGATTCCGGTCGAATAGAAATTCTATTTTTAGGGCATAACAGTTTGCATCATAACTCCGCCATGATGATGCCGATGTTGGCTTCGCAGCTTTCAACAGAAGGGATCAGCTTTACTTATACCAGCAATCCGGCAGACTTAAATACAGAAAATCTGGACAAGTACGATGCGTTGATGATTTATGCTAATCATGACAGCATCACCTCAGAACAAGAAAGTGCTTTATTGAATTTTGTCGACAAAGGGCGTGGATTCATTCCTGTTCATTGTGCCAGTTGGTGCTTCATGAACTCTCCGAACTACATAGAATTGGCAGGAGGCCAGTTTTTAAAACACAAGGAAGATACGTTCACAGCTAAAATTATCAATACGGATCACTTCATCACCAAATCATTGGAGGAGTTTTCTACCTGGGATGAAACCTATGAACACAGCAAACTGGCAACTGATATAACGGTTTTGATGGAACGTGTTGAAGGCGATCATCACGAACCATGGACCTGGGTAAAAGAACATGGCAAAGGACGTGTATTCTATACCGCCTATGGTCATGATGAGCACTCCTGGAATAATCCCGGATTTCACCAACTTATGAAAGAAGGAATTTTATGGGCCGTTGGTGATGAAGCCCGGCAAAAATGGGAAAGTTACCATAAGCAACTTCCGACACTGGTCTTTCGCGATCAGGAAGGAATTCCTAATTATGAAAAAAGAAGTCCAGGTCCAAGATATCAGGATCCGCTCACCCCTGAAGAATCCGCTAAGTTGATTCAAGTGCCGGTAGGTTTCGACCTTGAACTGTTTGCTTCAGAGCCAGACATTATTAATCCGATTGCCATGGAGTGGGATGAGAAAGGAAGATTATGGGTAGTGGAAACAGTGGATTATCCTAACACGGTGCTCGAAGATAAAAGTGCAGGTGATGATCGAATCAAAATATGTGAAGATACAGATGGCGATGGCAAAGCCGATAAGTTTACGGTTTTTGCAGAAAAATTAAATATTCCCACCAGTATGGTATTCAGTAATGGAGGCGTCATTATTTCACAAGCTCCTTACTTCTTATTCTTAAAAGATACTGATGGTGATGACAAGGCCGATGTTAAAAAAGTAATCATCGATGGCTGGGGCACCTTTGACACACATGCCGGACCTTCTAATCTTAAATATGGATTCGACAACCAAATATGGGGCGTGGTTGGTTATTCGGGGTTTGAAGGAACTATCGCTGGCGAAAACAGGCAATTCCGTCAAGGAATTTATCGCTTCAAGCCGGATGTTTCCAGTTTTGAATTAATGACCAACACCAGCAACAACACCTGGGGTTTAGGCTTTACGGAAAACAATGATGTCTTTGCTTCAACCGCGAACAATACACACAGTGTTTACATGGGCATTACAAATAAAGCCTTACGCGGCATCGAAGGTATAAAGATTGAAGGCAGCCCAAAGATAGATGGCCATTATGCCATGCACGCGATCACGGATAAAGTGAGACAGGTAGATGTGTTTGGCGGCTTTACTGCCGCTGCCGGACATAGTTTCTATACGGCACAAAACTATCCAAAAGAATATTGGAACAAGGTAGCTTTTGTATGCGAGCCTACGGGTCATGTGGTGCACATGGCACGAATTGTTAAAAATGGTGCAGGCTTCCTGGAAGAAGATGGCTGGAATCTATTTGCCGGTGCCGATGAATGGGTAGCGCCGGTAGATGCTAAGGTGGGGCCGGATGGAGCCGTGTGGATACTGGATTGGTATAACTTTATCGTCCAGCATAATCCAACACCAACACCCGAACGTGGTGGATTCGCTGCTACCAATGGAAAGGGAAATGCCTACGAAAATCCGCTGCGCGACAAGTCTCATGGACGCGTTTGGCGCGTGGTGAGCAGGCAAGCCAAACCATACCATACCATGGCGTTAAGTAAAGACAAACCCAATGACCTGGTAAAAGCATTGAGTAACGACAACTTGCTATGGCGAATGACGGCGCAGCGATTATTGGTAGAGCGAGGAAATCTGGATGTCGTACCCGATTTATTGCAATTGGTAAATAATCAAAAAGCGGAGGATAATTATGCCGCTATTCATGCACTTTGGATTCTTGATGGACTTGGTGCGCTCAGCAAAGACGACAAGGCCGAAACCATGGTGATCAATGCATTGGGCCATCCTTCCGCCGGAGTGCGTAAAGCGGCTATTCAAATACTTTCCAAGTCTGGCTGGTCAGAAGAGCAGGTCATCAAATCAAACATAATGAATGATAAGGATCCCAATACTCGATTGACTGCCATTCTTTCGTTGATAGAAATTTCACCGTCAATATCATTAGGCGAGAAACTCTATAAATTAAGTCTTGAAGAAAGCATCACCAATGATGAATGGCTCTCAAAGGCAGTCTATGCCGCGGCCAATCATCATCACAAAGGATTTCTCGAGGCATTCATAAAAGCAAATCCGGATTATCATAAAGAGACAGCAGAGCTGCCAAAACAGGAAGCATTTGATTTCAATGACGGCAACTGGAAGCAAATGAAATTGCCCCAATACCTGGAAGCAGCAGGTTTGGAAATAGATGGAGTGATCTGGTTCAGAAAAGTTATTGATCTGCCCAACAACATCACCGATTCAAAAGCAGTTCTGTCGCTCGGTCCTATCAATGATTCGGATATCACCTATATAAATGGTGTGAAGGTTGGTGGGATCGACAGAAAGATCAATGAAAAAAGAATTTATAATCTATCATCAAATCTTTTGAAGGTGGGAAAGAATGTAATAGCCGTAAGGGTAGAGGATATCGGAGGTCCCGGAGGTATTTATGGGTTGCCTGAGGAAATGTTTCTTCAATTTGGGAAAACAAAATTACCACTAAGCGGAGATTGGAAATATGAAGTGGAAAAAAGTGAGGGACCAAAAAACAAAACACTATTCGAAGGTACCACCATTGGTAAGCTGTTCGCTGAAAACAACCTTGACAGAGTTAAAGAAACGGAAGCCGTCCAATCAGTAAACGGTGCCTCCATCATCAAAATAAAAGTTATAAAAAATGAAATGAAGTATGATTTGAAAACATTTACTGTAGAAGCCGGTAAACCGGTCGAAATTGTTTTTGAAAATCCTGATTTCATGCAACACAATCTGGTGATCGCACAAATTGGAGCCTTGCAAACAGTAGGGAAGGCAGCCGATAAACTCGCTCTTGACCCTAAAGGAGCGGAGAAGAACTATGTGCCCGACCTACCAGAAGTGCTGTTCTCCACAAAACTGGTTAACCCGCA
>JAHEMS010000280.1 GCA_024643595.1 Bacteroidota bacterium | reverse complement strand
TAAGCAGAAAAAAAATTGAAGCCAATTATGAGCGGCTTAAAAATGACCGTAAGGTACGTGAATCCATTCCCGATTGGCTGGATGAATTGTGTGAGAAGGAGCTGGGTATGGAATGGGAAAATGAACTTAGCTCTTTAAATGAAGAGGCGAAAGTGGTATTGCGTGTGAATACATTGAAAACATCCAGAAACGATTTGCGGTCGCAACTTAATGATGAAGAAAATATACACACCGAGGCTCCTATGGAATTTCCAGATGCGCTTATCCTGGAGCAGCGACAGAATATTTTTACACGGCAGCAGTTTAAGGATGGATTGTTTGAAGTTCAGGATGCGGGCTCACAACTTATCGCACCATACCTTCAGGTTGAATCCGGCATGCGTGTCATTGATGCCTGTGCTGGCGGAGGCGGTAAGACATTACACCTTGCCGCATTGATGAAAAACAAGGGGCGGGTTATTGCGATGGATACCGAAGCCTGGAAACTGGATGAACTTAAGAAACGCGCACGCAGGGCTGGTGTCGGCAACATAGAACCTCGAGTGATTGAGTCTTCCAAAACGATCAAGCGATTAGAAAATTCGGCCGATCGCTTATTGCTGGATGTTCCCTGCTCAGGACTTGGAGTAATTAAACGAAACCCGGATGCAAAATGGAAACTTACACCCGATTTCATCGGACGCGTGAAGGAATTACAACAACATATACTGGAGGACTATAGTACGATGCTGAAGCCAGGCGGATTGATGGTGTACTCTACCTGTAGTATACTTCCTTCAGAAAATGAAAAACAAGTGGAGAAGTTTTTGCTATCACATAAAGACAAATTTGAATTGCAGGATCAAAAATGGCTTCGTCCATCCGATGGGTTTGATGGGTTTTATATGGCATTGATCAAACGAAAAAACTAAGTTTAATGCTAAACTGATATTCAATTATGCGGAAATATCTCTTCCTCTTATTGGCACTTCCTATAAGTACTATCAAGGCACAGGAATTTAAGGCCTATGATCAATCGATTCCCGGAACGGCGATCTCGTTCAGGATGTCGGCTATTCCAGCTGGGAAATTTAAGATTGGCAGTCACGTTTCAGAAAGAGGTCGCGACGGTGATGAAGGACCACAGCAACAAGTAGAACTTTCTCCATTCTGGATGGGCGCAAAAGAAGTTTCGTTTGGTGAATGGGATTTATATTTCAAGGATGCCTCATTACCACAAAGCAAAACCATTGATGGAGTCACCCGGGCAACCCCACAATATATTGATCTCACCTGGGGTATGGGCCGTGATGGAAAACATCCTGCCAACAGCATGAGCCATATCGCAGCAGTCATGTATTGCAAATGGCTGTACTCGAAAACCGGAATATTTTTTAGGTTACCAACAGAAGCTGAGTGGGAGTATGCTTGCCGGGCAGGAAGCCAGACTGCCTATCCGTTTGGCAATGATGCTCAAAGTCTAAAAGAATATGGATACTTTAAGGATAACAGCGGTAGCAAATACCATCATGTTGGGCAATTAAAATCGAATGCATGGGGACTTTATGATATGCTTGGAAATCTCAGCGAATGGACCATTGATCAATATACCGCCAACTACTATGAAACTATTGAAAGCAAGAATCCTCATACCATACCAGGCTCCAAGTATCCAAAAACAGTAAAAGGAGGCTCTTATATGGATGATATTCAAGAGTTGCGTTGTGCTAACCGGATTGCCTCTCATCCTGACTGGAATAAAAGAGACCCCCAGATCCCCAAGAGCAAATGGTGGCTAACGGATGGCATGTTTGTGGGTTTTCGCATTGTGCGACCGCTCATACAACCTTCGAAGGAAGAAATTGAGAAGTTTTATAACTTGTACCTAAAGTAATCTATTGTAAAGACCAAAATTTTATTTCCCATGAAAGATATCAACTCATCACGAAGAGAATTTGTCAAGAAGACATCTCTTATCGCCAGTTCACTGGCAGCCATTCCATTTGTTTCCAACGCTCAATTTTATAACACCTCACCAGATGATTCCATCAGAGTGGCGCTCATCGGCTGCGGAGGGCGGGGCACAGGGGCTGCCATGCAGGCAATGCGGACTAAACAAAATGTGAAACTGGTTGCCATGGCAGATGCTTTCCGTGATCGTTTGGATAGCTGCTTCAAAGTACTAAGCGACCCCAACAATGAAGATGGCAATGTATCCGATAAAATTTCGGTACCAGAAGAAAATAAGTTTGTCGGCTTTGACGGATATAAAAAAGCAATCGCATTAGCCGATGTGGTTATCCTCACTACCCCTCCTGGCTTTCGCCCTATTCACTTTGAAGAAGCGGTAAACCAAGGGAAGCAGATTTTCATGGAAAAACCGGTAGCCACAGATCCTGCCGGTATTAAGCGCGTGTTAGATGCGGCCGTCATCGCAAGACAGAAAAAATTAAATGTAGTTGTTGGTTTGCAACGACATTACCAAAACTCGTATCGTGAATTATATAAGAAATATAAAGAAGGAATGATCGGAGATATTGTTTCCGCGCAAGCCTGGTGGAACAATGAAGGAGTGTGGATGAACCCTCGGAAATACAATCAAACTGAAATGGAATACCAGATGCGCAATTGGTATTATTTTAATTGGCTGTGCGGAGATCATATCACAGAACAACATATTCACAATATAGATGTAATCAACTGGTTCAAAGGAGGCTACCCAGTGAAGGCGCAAGGTATGGGCGGAAGGGAAGTGAGAAAGGGTAAAGAATATGGTGAGATCTTCGATCATCACTATGTAGAATTTACCTATGCTGATGGAAGTATTCTAAATAGCCAATGCCGCCATATTAAAGGAACAATGAGTAAGGTGGACGAATTAATGATGGGTACAAAAGGAAACATCTATTGCGGAGCTGCCAACATTACAGACCGCAAAGGAAAAGTACTTTTCCAATATGATCGCAGTAAAGAAAATAATCCTTATCAGACCGAGCATGATGAACTTTTTGCGGCTATCGCTAAAAAGGAATACAAATATGACGACACCGAAAACGGAGCGAAAAGTACAATGACTTCCATTCTTGGAAGATTAGCTACTTATACCGGACAGATCGTTGAATTCGATCAGGCATTGAATTCTGGCATGAATATCCAGCCGGCCAAATATGATTTCAATGCTTTACCGCCGGTATTGCCAAATGCGGATGGGTTCTATCCTGTGGCTGTACCTGGTCAGACGAATTATTTTTCATAATTTTTTCTGAGGAGAAAAATCCCTGGATAGATTTTTACGCTTTATGTTCCCGAAAGGATTTGTCACCTTTCGGGAATTTTTTTCTCATTTAAAAATCTGAATTGTATTGAAAACGCTGAATAAAGTATTCTCCACCATATACATCTTCTGGGTTTTTCTGGTATTCACCTCTTTTATGTTACTGTTCTTGCCAGGTATTGTTATCCCTGCATTCTTTGGGCCTCATGCAGTATCCGTTACCTATTTTTTTATGAAAGCCTGGTCGTGGGTGTTTAGCATGCTCACGTTTATTCGGTATGATATGATTGGTCGCGAAAATATTGAGAAAGGAAAATCCTACATCTTTGTTAGTAATCATACTTCTTTTTTGGATTTGCCAGGGATTGCCATGACTATTCGAGGACAGTTCAGGCCACTGGCTAAAAAAGAACTTCTTAAAATTCCGGTATTCGGATGGATCACCACAGCAACCTGTGTCGTGGTTGACAGAAGTAGCAATGAAAGCCGCAAGAAGAGCATCAATTACCTCAAGGAGATTCTTGCTCTAGGCATCAACATTTTGATTTTCCCTGAGGGCACACAAAACCGAAGCAAAGAAATAATGCAGCCCTTTAAAGACGGTGCTTTTCGAATCGCATTGGATACCCAAAAAACAATTTTGCCTATGGTGGTTATTGGCGCTGGCCAATTAATGCCTCCCGGCACAATTCAACTCAGTCCCGGTCGCATCAAAATAGTAGTAGGAAAAGAAATTCCTTTAATTGAGGGTGAAAGCACCGCGGATCTGAAAAATCGAACGTATGAAAAAATGATCCGGATGATGAATGAACATAGTACCTGAAATAAATTATTTGTAATTTTCAATTATGAGCACTACCTCTAAAAGTATTCTTTCAGCTTTGAACCTGATCTATTTCTCATTGATCATGATGATGACCTTGTTCGGTGTCATTGTATTTTTTTTGAACACATCAGGAGCTGTTTCTTCTGATCCTGAATTGACGCAGATGCTTCAATACCTCCTGTTTGGAATTTTACCAGCGGGATTAGGAGCTGGGTATTTCATTTTCAAACAATGGATGACGTCAATTAGTCCTGCCCTTTCGTTACGGGATAAATTAATGAAATATCAGACTGCTGTGCTTATTCGATCAGCCTGTTTTGAAATGCCAGGCCTGGTAGGCGCTGTAGCCGCATTGATCACGGGTGCAAATTCTTTTCTGCTCTTTACGGCAATTGTACTTGTGTTGTTCCTGCTGGTAAGACCATCCGTATATACAATTACAAGCGATCTTAACTTAACACAGGTGGAACGAACCATTCTAGAAAATCCATCCTCACCCATTTAAGTAATGATCAGGTCATTCCTCATGGTGTTTATTGGAGGCGGTCTGGGAAGTATGATACGCTATTCATTAGGTCGTTGGATCAGTGCTTTACATAATCATCATTTCCCCTATGGAACATTGCTGGTAAATATTATTGCGTGCTTTATACTAGGAATAACAATTGGATTGGCTGATCATAAACAATTATTTTCACCATCTGCCCGATTGTTCTGGACAGTGGGCTTTTGTGGCGGTTTTAGTACATTTTCAACCTTCAGCCATGAAACTTTTTATCTTATTCAAGGCGGCTTTAACCTCTCAATGATTGCTTATGTGGCACTTAGTCTCTTATTTTGTGTGTTTGCCGTGTATTTAGGACTGTTTGCCGGAGAACACATTTGATTAAAGTACATTTTTTTAAACTATCTTCTTAATGTTGTAAGTTGCCATTTCGTTTACCCTGATGAGAACAGTAATCTCTATTTTTTTAATAACTATACCCCTTTTTGGCCTCGCCCAAAAAACTTCTCCGCAGGTAATCAATCATGCAGGATTTGACTTATTACCTTCCGATCCGATTGATCTGGTGGTAACTGTCTCTGTCGGCGAACCTGCTATTGCAACATTCATCAATAAAGATTTTATACTTACTCAAGGATTTCTTCAACCAGAAAACCTACCCTGTGGAGAATATGAGCTCACTTACTATCCAAACCCAACTCGGTATGATATGTTTGTGGAGGCATTAGGATGTGACATAAAAATTGAATACATGCAACTGGTCGATAT
>JAHEMS010000279.1 GCA_024643595.1 Bacteroidota bacterium | reverse complement strand
CCTTTTCATGGTAATGAAATTAATAATCTAATTTTCCAAAATTGAATGAGAATACCTAATCGTAAACAAAGTATAAAATAGGTTTAAACATGATATTTGTCAGGTATTCTACTACCATGATCCTTGCTGAGATGAATCGACAGCTAATCAACCAAGCAATTCCTTTAAGAAGCCAGATCCGTAACCAATCATTTGGACAAATAGCGATGGAATACTTAAAAGAGCAACATAAAACGATTTTGTTACGCGTAAACAATCTGCAGCGACCAACAGCAGATAAATAATATATGAAACCAACATGACTATGGCAGTGGCAGGAATAAAATAGCTACAAATGGGTATGCTGATTAATCCTATCAGGAAAAATGAAGGAAACCAATGAGCAGGTCTCACTTCCCCAGGATGCTTTCGTCCTACCAATATCCTTCCCTTTCCAAAATTTGAAACCTGATTAAAAAATTGCGTTAATGATGTTCTTCGCTTATGATATACAAAAGCATCGGGAATAAGCAACGTTTTGAAACCAGCTTTTTTTATTCGGATGCTAAGCTCAATGTCTTCCGCAAAGCGATCAAATTGAAACCCTCCTACTTTTTTATACACATCACGACTGATACCCATATTGAAACTACGAGGCTGAAAAGCTCTTTGCCTTCCACCCCGAATACCTCCAGTGGTTAGTGTTGCTGACATGGTAAATGCCATTGCTTGTTGTAAAGGTGTAAAATCTTTCATGCCCCGGTCTGGTCCTCCCCACGCATCAGCCATTTCATTTTTTAAAAAGCGATCCACCGCCTCAAAATAATGAGGCGGCAAAATACAGTCACTATCGACCATCACAAAATATTTACCCCTTGCTTTTTCAAATCCAAAATTCCGACTAGGCCCCGGTCCTGAGTTTGGCTTAAAAAAATATTGGATAGACAAATCCTTTGAAAATTTTTCAAAAACGCTCTCACTGGTAACCGAAGATCCATCTTCTATAATCACCACTTCGAAGTCCTGTATGGTTTGCCGGGTTAAACTTTCCAAAAGTTCAGTCAACTCCTGAGGGCGGTTAAACAGCGGAACAATTACCGAATAGGTGGGCAGACTCATGACAGCAAAAATAGTGATTAAGACGGATTACCCTTTAGTAATCCATCTGAGTAAATTGCCTTTATAACCATGCTTCCTTTTATTACCTTTCTCAAAATCCGATATCATGAAATTTTATTTAAGTGTTATTACCATAGTCCTTTTTTCTGATTCTTTTGCACAATTAAAGAGTTATGATCAGGATACCAAAAGCATTGAATCAACGATAACCGCATTATACGAGGTGATATCCGGTGAACCCGACGTGCCTCGTGATTGGGATCGATTTAAAAATTTGTTTAAACCTGAAAGTCGACTTATCCCAACACGAAAAAATGACGAAGGAGAACTGGTTATTCGCTCAATCACACCGGAAGAATATATTCAATTATTCTCATCGCGAGTTTCTGTTGGTTTTTTTGAACGAGAATTGAGTAGAAAAGAAGAAGCCTATGGCACCATTGCCCATGTATTTAGTACCTATGAAACCAAAGAGAAAAAAGATGGCCCGGTAACGAACCGGGGCATCAATAGTATCCAGCTTTTCAAAGACAAAAACCGCTATTACATTGTATCTATCTTTTGGTGTGCAGAAAGTATGGGATTTGAACTTCCTAAAAAATATCTAAAGTGATCATTAAAATGAAATATTTTATTGCACTTCTATTACTGCTGGTAACCACGAACTCTGTCCGCGCACAGCGATCAAGAAATTCAAATCTTGATGAAATCGCCAAGAAACATGCCGTAAACTCTTTCAATGAATTTTTTGAACTTCTCAGTTTAAGTAACGATGCCCACTTTCCATCCGACATAGAAAAAAATATTCAGTGGTGCGAATCAGCTTTTGCCAAACGAAACTTTTCAACCAAAAGACTCAACACCGCTACCATCCCACTTTTACTTGCTGATCGGAAAGTAGGAAACGCAAAGAAGACCGTGCTTATCTACATACAAATTGACGGTCAGCCTGTAAACCCTTCACAGTGGGAACAAGAAAGTCCATGGAAACCAACGCTCAAAGAAAAAGATGCGAATGGAAAGTGGAGAGTAATTGCCAATGAACGATTGTATGAAGACCTGAACCCAGACTGGAGGATTTTTGCGAGGTCAACCGCTGATGCCAAGGGTCCTGCAGTAGCATTTCTTGCCTCGCTGGATGCTTTGAATGAATTGAAGGCGGAACCTAACTATAACATCAAAGTCATCATGGACTTCGAGGAAGAGCTTGGTTCACCACATCTTCCCGAAGCGATTGAACAATACAAAAGTGAATTAACCGCTGACGTGTTAATTATTTTTGATGGGCCACGTCACGTGAGCAACCAACCTACGCTCAGCTTTGGTGCTCGGGGTATCTGCGAAATTACACTGATTACATTTGGGCCACGTTCGCCAGTACATAGTGGTAACTATGGAAATTATACACCTAATCCCGCCATGCGCCTGGCGAGATTGTTAGCCTCCATGAAAGATGATAACGGACAAGTAATTATACCCGGATTTTACGATGGCGTCACGCTCACCGAAGGAGAAAAGAAGATATTAAGGCAAGTACCTGATAATGAAAATGAAATAAGAAAATTTCTGGGTATTGCAGAACCCGATAAAATCGGAAATTCCTTTCAGGAGTCATTGCAATATCCTACCCTAAATATTCGAGGAATGAACGCCCTCTTCGTTGGTGATGAAGTACGTACCCTGATTCCTGCTACAGCCACTGCTGAAATCGATATTCGCCTCGTACCTTCCAGCAATGCCGAGCGACTGATAGAATTAATAAAAAAACATATCGAAGCCCAAGGCTATTACCTCGTGAACAAGGAACCTACCGAGGAAGAGCGCATGAAATATCCGAAGATTGCCGCATTTCAATCCAGTATTTCATATGGGGCATTTCAAACACCTTTTGATTCGGAAGCTGGTGTCTGGCTTAGCAAAGCAATGCATAGGGCATTTGGTAAAGAACCGATCAAAATAAAAATTGGTGGTGGCTCCATTCCCATTTCACCATTTATTACTACACTGAATATCCCAGCGGTAATAGTTCCAACAGTAAATGCCGATAATAACCAGCATGCTGAAAATGAAAATATTCGCGTTGGTAATTATATTGATGCGGTAAAAACATTTTTGGCGATTATGCTGGAAAAACTCTAAGCATATTTGAATTTTTTCTATTAAAAATAATAACATGAAGTTTAAAACAAGTGCAGTACATGCCAGCCACTTCGAAGATCTTAATGCTGGCTCCGTGGTAAACCCGCTTTACTTATCCACCACCTATGAACGTGATAAGGAAGGCAACCTGGCACCGCGGGGATATGTCTATTCACGACTGGACAATCCTAACCGAAGCGGATTGGAAGTAAAACTCGCCGTACTTGAAAAAGGTGCTGAAGCGATGGCCTTTTCATCAGGTATGGCAGCAGCCATGGCGATTTGTCATACATTATTGATGCCGGGCGCACATGTCATTATTTCAGACGATTGCTATCATGGCGTGGGCCATCTTGTTAAAACCATGTATACCCGCTGGGGCATTACCTATTCTGAAGTAGATATGATTAATTCGCAAAATGTAGAACAGGCAATTACAGCGAATACAAAATTGATCATGGTTGAAACGCCATCCAATCCGCTTTTGAAAATCATTGATATCGAAGCTATCTGTGGACTTGTAAAAAATAAAAACATAGCGGTTGCTTGTGATAACACTTGGGCCACCCCATACATTATTCAACCGCTTACCTTGGGAGCGGATTTCGTTTTTCACTCCTCCACCAAATATTTTGGCGGCCATTCAGATGTAATTGGAGGATGCGTAATTGTAAAAGAAAAAAACGACCATTCACAAAAACTCCGCGAATATCAAATGATCGGAGGTGCTGTGCCATCACCATTTGATTGTTGGCTATTGGACAGGAGCATCGCAACACTCCCACTTCGTATAACTGCCCAGACCGAAAGTGCTGCTGTGATCGCAGCCTATCTCAATGATCATCCTAAAATTGATCGTGTTTACTACCCCGGGCTTACCTCTCATCCGAACCACAAAGTTGCTAAACGACAAATGAAAGAGATCTATGGAGGAATGCTTTCCGTTTTAGTCAAGGGTGGAAAAAAGGAAGCAATGGACTTTGCAAACCATCTTTCAATTTTTAAACATGCCACCAGTCTGGGTGGTGTTGAAAGCCTGATAGAGCACCGAAAGTCGGTAGAAGGTGATCATCCTAAAAGTGCGGATAATTTATTAAGATTATCTGTCGGAATAGAACACATTGATGATCTGTTGAATGATATTAAAAAAGCTTTAGAGTAATATCTAAACATTCTGTGAATTTTTGAATGATTGTTGACGAGCATTGCTGGCTTTTCAAATCACTTTATAAAATATCCCATTTAACCCGCCTGTACCCATTCGTTCAACCCCATTTTTTTCAATAGTTCAAGATATCTTGGTTCGGACCATAGCATCTCGAATTCCGGCCTTTTTATTATCTCCGGTAGATCCATGCTGTCCTGCTTATCGTATGATTTTTCAAGCCAATCCAATGCCAGCTCCTTTTCGCCAAGGATCGAGTATAAAGTTGCCAACCATAGGGGCCACGCATCAGGGGATCTGATTTCAATCTCTATCAACCAATTTATAAGACCATTAATACCTTGTCTTTTGAAAATATCCTCCGCCAAATGGACTTTTCCTTTCATATAATTATGCGTGGTCCAATGCATTTTTAAACTGTTAAAAGCTTCCTCCTCTTTTCCCTTTTTTAAATATATTAAGTACATAAAATAATGCGAGCTTCTAAGGTCAAAAGGATCCAACTCTAAAAGAGTCTTAAATTCTTTATGCGCTTTATCTAGTTCACCTTCATTATAATAGTATACTGCAAGTTGTGACTGCATTAGAAAGGACAATGGGTCAAGTCTAAGTCCGGTGTTTATCTGTTCAAGTAATTTATCAGAGGGTCCGAAAATAAATAAATATTCCGCGTACCAGTGACGAGCCATTACATAATTGGGGTCCAATTCAATGGCTCGTTTAAGTTTTGCCTCAGCTTCATTCCATTGCCATTCTCTCTTGGCAATTGTTCCGAGAGTGGCATGCGCTTGGGCAAGATTAGGGTCAATTTCAAGTGCTTTCAGCGCATATTCTTTTGCTTTGGGGAATGCTGTAGCACTGGGTAAATGGTTATAAGCCGCTAATATAAGATAGCCATCGGCCAGCCCTGAATAAGCCAAGGCGTAGTCCGGGTCTTGGGCCAATGACTGCTCAAAATAATCAATGCTCTTTCT
>JAHEMS010000278.1 GCA_024643595.1 Bacteroidota bacterium | reverse complement strand
CCAACGAAAACGGAGAAGGTGAAATTTTGGTAAAAGGGCCGAACATCATGCAAGGCTATTATTTACGACCTGAGCAAACTCAGGAAGTTCTATCAGACGACGGTTGGTTGCACACCGGGGATATTGGCAAAATGGTAAAGCACAGATTTCTCGCCATTACCGATCGTAAGAAAGATATCTTTAAAACGTCCGCCGGAAAGTATGTTGCCCCGCAGGTGCTGGAAAATTATTTTACAAATTCTCCTTTCATTATGCAATGCCTGATCTTAGGCTTTAATAAGTCATTTGTGTCTGCTGTGCTGGTGCCTCATTATACTCTCTTGAAAACCTGGTGCGAAGAGCAGGGTATCCACTGGACATCCCCTACCTATATGGTACATAATATTAAAGTGGTCAAAAAAATTCAGGAAGAGGTGGACCGGCTAAATGATAGTCTTCAAGGCTTTGAGCGGGTTATAAAATTTATTCTTAGTGAAGAAGAATGGACGGTTGAGAATAAGGATCTTACCACATCATTCAAGCCCAGAAGGGCACGCCTTTTAGAGAAACATAAAAAAGAGATTGATAAATTATATCGGTGATGTGACTTTAGTGCCAACATCACCGATATATTATTTGATTAAACTACGACCCTCTCCTTATTTTCCGTCAGGATAGCATCAAGATCTTCTCCCGGTTTGGCAATAATCTTTTCAGTGGCACGATCCCATTCAATCCTGCGGCCAATCTTATATGACAAGCCCGCCATATGAGAGGAAATTGCTTCTTCAAATCCCTCTTTGATACTGCAGCTTGGTGTTCCTCCATTGCGGATACAACTCAGCCACTCACGCATATGAAGGAACGTAGGATCAACCCGTTTTCCATCACGATAGGTCCACAACAATCCTTTATTGGCGAAATATTTTGCAGTTGCTGAGGTAACTGCATCTGTTCCGTTTACAGATGGATCATACACATATATAGGGTCTGAAGGATCGATTCTCTTCTCTTTAATCAGGTCAGCGTATTTGGTAGATCGCGCATCCGCATACACTGTTACTGCATTTCCCAATTCCATTGTGCCGTCATGACCCATCAGGTAAGTAGGTCGTTCAAACTGATTACCTAGTGTCGCACTATATACGAACGTCATTCCCTTTTCTTTTCCTTCCTCCTGACTGGTTCCGGTGGTAAAATCATTGTAGTCCATATTCACTTGCAATACGTCTGGCACATTGCGCCCATCACGATGCGTATAAATTCCACCGGAGGTCACCACCGAATCTGGGATGCCCATCTTCAAAACACAATTGAGGCGATCATAATCATGGGATAATAAATCACCTGACAGCCCTGATCCATAAGCCCACCACTTTCTCCAGCGGAAGAAGTGCTCCTTGTTAAATTCCACCATGGGTGCATTTCCGATGAACTGATTCCAATCAATTGTGCTGGGTGAAGCATCCGGATGAATTTCATATTGCCAGGCTCCATTATCATCATTGCGATTGGTATTGGTAGTTATCAATGAAACGTGGCCCAATACTTTTTTAGCGATGATATCCTGTGCGGTCAAAAAGCTTTGTGTTTGTCTATGCTGGTGGCCCAGTTGTAAAACCACTTTCGGATTGGAAAGAACTGTATCCCGCAGTGCGTATGTCTCTGAAACGTTGTGTGTCATCGGCTTTTCAACATATACATGTACGCCTGCATTGATTGCTTCCATGGCAATAGGAGCATGCCAATGGTCAGGGGTAGCAATCACAATGGCATCTACCTCTTTGCTATGAATTAATTCCTTATAGGTGAGGAATCGTTTCACTTTGTGATCATTTGTTGAAAATGAGTCTATAACGCGTTGTGCATTAAAATCAAAAATGTCGCAGACTGCACTGATTTTTATATTGAGGTTTTCCTGAGCTAAGAAATCCTTAAGGCGCGAATCATTTGGGTTTTTCTCAGCGGCCTCTTTCATGTCTTTTAACCACTTGGTAGTGGCAAAGCCAAGTGCGCGGCATAACTGTTCACCACGAATACCAAAACCAATGATGCCCAACCGAATCGGATCACCGGCCATCGGACCAGTGGGAGGTGGGGGCGATGCGTTGATATTTAAGGTTTCGAGAAGTTGTTGTCTTTCTTTTTTAGCGTTTACCGTGGTGCGAGCACCGGCAAACCAAACTGTGCCAAGTACTGGTATGCCCGCTAATCCACGTAGCATATCCCTTCTTGACCACTTTCCAAAATTGCTTTTATCGTTTGACATGATTTTTCGTGGGTTAATTTGTTACTTCTGTTTTGTTTTTCGCTAAAAGATTTTCAACACCAAAAGCCCATGCTGTCGGGAATACCATAATTACCCAAATTGCTGCGAGCTCGATCAGATTTTTATTCACGATCCAGTAACTTCCTTCGGAAGGACCCTGAGGCAAGCCAGGGAACGCCGGATGAGCAAGGTAATAAAGTAGAAGTAGCCCCATACCGATTGCACTGGCCCACTTGGTTTTGTAGCCAATCAAAAAGGAAACGCCTACCACAACCAATGCGCCAATATTAAGCACATCCACCACTGATGACATTGACCCACTGGCCAACCATCCGAAGAATGGTTTTAAAATACTTGCGCTTAACAAATATCCTTTTGCCGTCCAGGATGGACTATACAACTTAATAATTCCTTCGTACAGGAAATGCCAACCCACAAACAGGCGCAGGGCAACCAGGGCGTAGAGTTGCCCTGTTGAATATTTATGATCTTCCATAGTAATTTAGGTGGTTTTTTAATTCAATAAATTATGTAATAATAGATGATGAAACTAACGCCCTAAATGACCTTTGTCAGCCAATTCAATGACTTTAAAAGCCTTTTGAGGCACTTTGCAATATTAATTTAAGCGTATCTATTCCGGATAATCATTTATATTTTTATTATAAAACAATGAAAGAAAAAGCATTACGGCAGGGGTTTCATCTGTCACAGGCTGGGCGGAAAAAAATTCATCTAAATCTTTAAAGCCACTCAACTCTTCAAATTGTTTATCGCTTAACTTTTTAAACCCCATTGACCAATCTTTAAATACGCGGTTTGCCGTATTCCCTTCAAGCAAGACCGAGATTTTTTGATGGCGAGGATCCTCTTTTATTTTCTCATATACCTCCATTACCGCATCATATTCACCCTCCAGTACTTGTATAAATTTCTCATTCAGATAAAGGAGCATTCCTGTAATCTCATTCTTCTTATTTTGAAGACGGCTATTGCTGAGAATTTCAAGCAGATCATCCTCGTATAAAGGACGTGAGGTATGACTTATGTAAACCAGATGATACATGGTCAAGAAAGCTAAGAATTTTGATCCGTTCGGTCAACCTCTGGTTCATTTGGGCTGTGAGGTTGATTGATGAACGGTGATGCGAACTGATGAATACGAATTGCCTTTCGCGAAAGCCAGATCCCTATGATCAGTGAAGCCAGTGCCCCAAACATGATGCCTGGAACAAATGATATGAACAAGCAATAATCGTAAGCCCCGTGAAACAAAGTAGCCACCGCCAGGGCATACAAAGAGTAATAACCTTTCTTGTGTTCGAATTTTGCTTTACCCAAATAAAAACCCATCAGAATTGCGAACATGGCATGTGCCGGCACCGCTGTAAACATGCGCATTAATGCCGTCTCGATACCACCATCCACCACATAAAGAATATTTTCAAAGGTGGCAAATCCCATGCTCACCATAACTGAATAAACGATACCATCGAAAGGTTCATTAAAGTTTGGGTTATTGTACAATATCCCTCGTACAAAAATGAACTTGCTGAATTCTTCCACTAAGGCAACAATAAGAAAAGCATGGACAACTTGCTCTGTTAAACTCCCTTCATCAATGGTAATGTACAGGGCAATCAATTGGCTAATCACCAGGGTGATAAACACGCTGACTACACCAAATAAAAAACTGCGCATGAGCAGCCCGAGCGGTTCTGGCTCATGCTTGTCCTTCAAATAAATATATAACCCGATGGCGGCACCCGGTGCGAGCGCCAACCCTAAAAGAAAAAAGGCATTCATCATATCAATTTAAATAATTGATGCCTGCCGCATCATATAAATACTTAGCAAGAAAAGAGTGGTTCCCCGAATAATCGCATCTTTTAATACCATCCAATTGTCTTTGGATTTTACAATCAGCAAACCAGAAAGCACCAAGGCTACACCACATGTCGATGAACCAATCAACAAAATCTCACCCGTGCCATTTAACTTCAGAAAATGAAACAAAATACCGATCGTGGTTACTGAACATCCCAGGTAAATGAGTTTATAGATAACGGTCGATAATTTATCCAGCTCACGGCCTGCCAGACTATGCAGGGGTATAATGGCCAATAAGAAATAAGCAATCGCCAATGATGCAAATCCTATTAATAATAGCTGATCGGCACCAGGATAATGAAGGACCAAAAAAACCAGACCAGTGACCGCGATCAATAACGCTATTCGCTGAACATTGGGTAGAATTTTCTCTTGAAGAAGTTCAATGAATGAAGCGGGGTCTTCCTTCATAGCAACAATAATTTACAATCAAGGTAAATCATTAAGCCCGGAAAGACAAACCGATGATTAATCTTCAATTGACTCTTCTACCTCATCCAGTTTATCGTCAGAATAAGCACCTGAAGTGGCGAAAACAATTTTACCATCGGGGTCCAATACAAAAAAATAGGGAATGTCACGTTTTTCAAAATCCAAAGAATCCTTGTAGGTCTTTAGTTCACCTTTATAAAATAATATATGTGGTAATAATATTGGATCAATATTTTTAAGTGCTTTCTTTTTGGCAGTTCCTGTAGCGGCTGCATTTACCCCGGTGAACATGGGAACGAAATATACATTGACATCGTAACCCATTCCTTCCAACAAGCCAGTTGTCTTTCTGACAAACTTATTATACACCGGACTAAACCAACTGTTTAAATCCTCCTCTGATTTCTTGGAATAGGCGAGCCCCACCAGTGTGTATTTCCCCTTTGTGTTATCCGGCAAAATTACTTTTTTATCTTCCACGGTTTCGGCTACCATGGAAGGAAACATTTTTCCAATAACCTGTGCCTGTGTAAAATTGATGGAAGCCAGTATGACGAAGAGTATTAATCGATTTTTCATTTTACTCCTGCAGTAATAATTTAGAATTGATATTCAATTTTATTTCGAATTGAGCTTAACAGGTAAGCCTGCAGCCCGCCATGATTTAATTCCTCCTTCCAATTCATATACCTCCTTATATCCCTTCTCCCTAAGCACCGTTGCGGCTTTTGCACTGCGAATCCCTGATCCACAGTAAACAAAAATAGGCTGGTGTTCCAGATTCGATAATTTATCAGCAAAGGAACCATCCCA
>JAHEMS010000277.1 GCA_024643595.1 Bacteroidota bacterium | reverse complement strand
CACAAATTGCTTCCACTCCTGAGAAAAGACTATGTTTTCAGAATTGGGATGGTATGCTTTAATTTGAATTAGTCCTTTTTTCTTCATCCGAAGATCAATTTCATATTGCTCTCCGGTCAGTGGATCAGAATATTTTCCTTTACCTTTCTTTGACCTATCAAATTTCAGATTCTCCACTACTTTAAATCCAAGTAATTTGTCCATGCCATTCGCCCAGATAACTGATCCCTGGAAGACAGAATCAACATCATGAAGGAGTATTCTGATATTTAACGATTCGTTTAACCAGATACCTCCGAAGTCCAGACTGACTGGAGTTGATTCCAGTTTGTTAATAAGTAGAACCAAACCCATTACCCCTAAAGCAACAACCACAAATGATATCAACAACATGTTAGTTCCCATAAACTATTTGCTTAACGCTTTTATTTTTTTACTGATGTCGCAAAAATCAGGCATGAATTTAAAATCCACCTAAATGGCTTAAATCATCCAAATTCGAATATTTCAATTTAAGTGTAGAGACAATTTTTCCCTCTTAAGTAAAAAAATTCCCAAAATAAGAAAGCCCCACCAAAACTGGTGAGGCCTTCCTCAAAGCAAATATTGATATAATAGTTACATTTTTTTCCCGGGGAAATAGGCAACATCACCTAATTCCTCTTCGATCCTTATCAGCTGATTGTACTTAGCCATACGGTCCGAACGGGACGCTGAACCGGTTTTAATCTGACCGGTATTAAGCGCTACTGCGAGGTCGGCAATCGTGCTGTCTTCAGTTTCTCCTGAACGATGCGACATGATGCTCTTATAGCTGTTTCTCTTCGCAAGGTTTACTGCATTAATGGTTTCGGTTAATGAACCAATCTGGTTAACCTTTACAAGAATTGAATTTGCCACTCCCATGTCAATTCCCTTCTGCAGGAAATCAACATTGGTAACAAATAAATCATCCCCCACCAATTGAGTTTTGTTTCCAATTTTATCGGTTAGCTTTTTCCATCCGTCCCAGTCTTCTTCAGCCATACCGTCCTCAATGGAAATGATCGGGTATTTTTTCGCCCACTTAGCCCAATACTCCACCATTTCATCAGACTTCAATTTTTTACCATCCGACTTTTTGAAGAAATAGGTTTTCGTCTTTGCATCATAAAACTCTGAACTGGCAGCATCCATCGCAATGAAGATGTCAACGCCTGGTTTAAATCCTGCCTTTTCAATCGCCGTTAATACTATCTCAATGGCTTCCTCATTGGATTTTATGTTTGGAGCAAAGCCACCTTCGTCACCCACGTTTGTTGAGAAGCCTTTATCATGCAGCACTTTCTTTAATGTATGGAAAACTTCAGTTCCCATGCGTAGTGCCTGAGAGAACGTATCTGCTTTCACCGGCATGACCATAAACTCCTGAAAATCGATGGAGTTATCAGCATGGCTACCACCATTTAAAATGTTCATCATTGGCACTGGCAACGTATTGGCATTCACGCCTCCGATGTATCGGTAAAGCGATTGTCCTGATTCCATAGCTGCGGCTTTAGCAACAGCCAGGGAGGTACCAAGTATAGCATTGGCTCCCAAATTGCCTTTGTTGGGGGTGCCATCCAACTCAATCATTACTTTATCGATGATATTCTGATCGAAAACTGAAAGACCCACAATCTCGGTGGCAATCTTTGCATTTACATTTTCAACTGCCTTCAGCACACCTTTACCCATATATTTTTTCTTGTCGCCATCACGAAGTTCTACTGCTTCATGCGTACCCGTTGATGCTCCAGATGGTACAGCAGCACGACCAAAAGCACCCGATGAAGTTAATACATCTACTTCCACTGTAGGATTTCCACGACTGTCTAAAATCTGGCGGGCGTGAATGCGTTCAATTAAGCTCATAAATTTCTATTTTAAGATTTGCGTTGGACTATTGAGATATTATGATTTCTTCTTTAACCAAAGAAATAAACTGGTCGAACAAATATCGACTATCATGTGGGCCAGGCGATGCCTCCGGATGATATTGTACTGAAAAGGCCTTTTTACTTTTTAGGCGAATCCCCATGATGGTATTATCATTCAAATGAAGATGAGTTACTTCTACATCCGGATTTTTCTCAATATCCTTTTCGCTGACAGCAAATCCGTGATTTTGTGAAGTCATTTCACCTAAACCTGTAACCAGATTTTTCACAGGATGATTTAATCCCCGATGCCCGTGGTGCATTTTATAGGTAGACAATCCTGCTGCCAATGCAAGTAATTGATGTCCCAGACAAATTCCAAAAACTGGTTTACCGGAATCAAGAATTTTCTTGACAGTGGTTATTGCATAGATCATCACAGACGGATCCCCAGGACCATTTGAAATAAAAAAACCATCCGGTTGCCAGGCATTCATTTCCTCAAAAGAAGTTTGTGCTGGAAATACCTGAACATAACATCCCTTTTCAATAAGGTTGGTAAGTATGCTTGTTTTAATACCCACATCCAAGGCCGCAATTTTTACGAGCGCGTTGGCATCTCCCATAAAATACGATTTCTTGGTGCTTACAACAGATGATAGTTCCAATCCGTCCATGGATGGCACTTTCTTTATTTCTTCCTTCATCTGTTCAGGGCTTAATTCCGATGAGATCAAGGCATTCATCGCCCCTTTACTTCGGATGTGGCGGACCAACATCCTCGTATCTACATCGGATATGCCTACTACATTATTTTTTTCAAGATAATTTTGGAGGCTCTCCTTGGCAGTTTTACGACTAAACTCATCCGAGAATTCATTGACAACTATACCACTGATTTTGGGGCTAGCCGATTCCTGCTCATCTGACACGGTGCCATAATTTCCTATATGCGCAGTTGTGTTTACAATGATCTGTCCGTAGTAGGAAGGGTCAGTATAAATTTCCTGATAGCCTGTCATTCCTGTATTAAAACAGATTTCACCTCCTGAGGTGCCTTTTTTGCCAATTGCTTTTCCTTCAATAAGGAAGCCGTCTTCGAGTAGTAGATATGCGTTTTCTCTCAATGTTTTAAGGGTAAATCGTTAACAAAAATAGTTTAGGATTAAGGTTTGATTGTTATGATTAACATTAAAATTTAAACAACCGATTTCGGGACGATAAATACATAAAAAAAGGGACTGAACTTTCGTTCAATCCCTTTTTCTATTTCTAAAATAGCTATCATTCTTTGCTTTTGGCAGATTTTTTAGCTGCTTTTTTAGGTTTTTCTTCCACAACAGCAGATTCCGCCACTACTTCGGCCTCTTCAGTCTTCTTACTTTTGCGTCCCCTACGAGTTTTAGCCTTCTTCTCTGCGCCATCTTTCTTGTAGATCTCATTGAAATCAACCAATTCAAGCAAGCACATTTCTGCCGCATCTCCCAAACGGACATCCCCTAACTTAATAATTCTGGTATAGCCACCAGGACGATCTGCTGTACGACCCGCTACTTCTCCGAACAATGCAATAACAGACTCCTTATTTTGAAGATATGACATCACTGTTCTGCGTGAATGTGTTGTGTTATCCTTTGCCTTAGTGATCAAAGGCTCAACATACTTTTTCAAGGCCTTTGCTTTTGCTAACGTCGTAGTAATTCTCTTATGCAAAATCAGCGAAGAGGCCATATTGGAAAGAAGCGCATGACGATGAGCCGTCTTTCTACCAAGATGATTTATTTTTTTCCCGTGTCTCATGATTAATCTTCTTCCAGTTTATACTTGCCGAGATCCATGCCAAAGGTCAGGTTCTTCTCAGCCACCAATTGTTCCAATTCAGCCAATGACTTCTTTCCGAAGTTTCTGAATTTCATCATATCTGATATATCCAACTGCACCAGATCAGCGAGTGTTTTCACATCGGCAGCTTTCAAGCAGTTATATGCGCGTACAGACAAGTCAAGGTCATGGAGCTGTGTCTTTAACAACTTGCGCATGTGTAACATCTCTTCGTCAACCTGCTCAACCTCGCTGTCCTTACCGGTCTCCAGCTCAATTGACTTGTCAGAGAATAGTCTGAAATGTGAGATTAGAATAAATGCTGCCCCTTCAAGTGCTTTCTCGGGATGAATTGAACCATCCGTTTCGATATCTACCAACAATTTCTCATAGTCAGTTTTCTGTTCAACACGCGTATTTTCAACACTGTATTTAACGTTTTTCACCGGGGTGAAAATAGCATCGATTGGAATAAAGCCAAAAACCTGTTCACTTGGCTTATTCTCTTCGGCAGGTAGATATCCTCTGCCTTTTTCTATTGTTAATTCTATCTCGAATTGAGCAGCCTCATCAATGTTACAGATAACATGATCCTCATTCAAAACTTCAAAAGAAGAGGTAAACTTAGTGATGTCTCCAGCTTTAAATTGCTTTTGCTTTTTAATGCTTACGGTAATCTTATTATCAAAATTATCCGTTACTTTTTTCAGGCGCACCTGCTTCAAATTCAAAATAATTTCAGCTACATCTTCTACTACTCCTTCAATAGATGAAAATTCATGCAATACTCCAGGAATTTTTATTCCCGTAATTGCATAGCCCTCCAATGAAGACAAGAGAATTCTGCGTAGTGCGTTGCCGATGGTTACACCGTATCCTTTTTCCAAAGGTTTGAATGTAAATAGGCCATGAAAATCATCTGATTTCTCCATCACCACTTTCTCAGGCATTTGAAATGCTAATATTGACATATGCGGTTTATTATTAGTTGAGGATTACTTAGAGTACAATTCAACGATTAATTGCTCATTGATATTTTCTGGGATATCTTCCCGAGGAGGTAAGTTGATCAGTTTACCTGACATGTCACTGCCATCCCACTCTAGCCAATTATATTTTTTTGCACTTTGGATAGATAGCGAATAAGTGATTGTCTCCAATGATTTAGATTTTTCGCGAACAGCTACGACATCGCCAGGGCGAAGATTCACTGACGGAATATTAACCACATCTCCATTTACCGTGATGTGCTTATGAACAACCAACTGACGGGCAGCTCTGCGCGTTGGGGCAATTCCAAGACGATATACCGTATTATCTAGTCTAGATTCCAACATCTGCAATAGTACCTCACCGGTTACACCTTTCTTGCGGGATGCTTTGTCAAATATATTCTCAAACTGACGTTCCAATACTCCATAAATATATTTGGCTTTCTGCTTCTCCGCTAACTGAATAGCATATTCAGATTGCTTACGTTTTTTGCCTTTTCCGTGCATACCGGGAGCATAATTCTTCTTTTGTAGCGCTTTGCTCTCGCCCAGAATTGGCTCGTTAAATCTTCTGGAGATTCTCGCTTTAGGGCCGATGTACCTTGCCATGACTTTTCTTTGTCTTTAATTATTAAACTCTTCTTTTCTTAGGAGGACGGCAACCGTTATGTGGCATAG
>JAHEMS010000007.1 GCA_024643595.1 Bacteroidota bacterium | reverse complement strand
TTGTGGTAAGCGGCCGATGCAATGGCTTTTTGATAATTTGCATGTGGATGAACGTTTTCATTTGGTTCACGCTACGCATCTGGATGATCGTGAAGTTGAACTTCTATCAGGCTCTGGCGCAAATGTGGTGTTATGTCCTTCTACCGAAGGCAATCTGGGAGATGGAATTTTCAGAATGAAGGAGTACGTGAAAAGAGGCGGTCGCTGGTGTATTGGAACGGACAGCCATATCGGATTAAATCCGCTTGAAGAATTTCGGATGATCGATTATCGTCAGCGATTAATAACCAATCAACGAAATACATTCCAAGGTGATTCGGCTTCTATTATGGTTAATGAAGAAATTGAATCAGGAAGAAGAGCGATGGGCATAAATCAAACTAATCATTTCCTTCAGGGCAGACCATTTGATGCGGTTGTTTATAATTCGGAGTCACATTTGTTGGCTGAAACCACTGAAAAAAACCGGTTAGCGACGCTTATATACACCGCTGATTCTAGTCGCACCGTTGGAACAATTGTGGATGGGAATTGGGTAGTGAAGAATCATCACCATATCAATGGTCATGCTATAAAGGAAGCTTTTACAAAAACGATGCGGGACTTAAAAAACCGCTAGCGGAAAAACAACAGCGTTTTGTCTTTAGAAAGTATAAGTTTAGTCGATGCGGCAACTTAATAAAATCGCATCCTTAAATTGTTTATCGCTTTTAAGGATATTAAAAAACTCTTCAATAAACATTTTCAGTTGATTGTATTCTCCATTGCTAAAATACAATTGATGATCATTCAGCACATTCATTATAGCAGGCTGCAGCCTAAGGTATTGCGAACGAACATTTTCCATAATGGCTTCATTTCGGCAATAACCCCGGTATAACCTTTCCTGCACATTTTTTAAATCCAGTTTATCATTTACGGTTGCATAGGGAGCGTTGACTAATCCAGCCATATCAAAATCGTAGGAAAGTGGAACTTTCTTACCGGAAACCTGAATCACTTTTGTATTATGTTGCCCCGTAGTTGACCAATCGGTATTGGCAATCAAGTATTGAAAGAAATCGTGCATTACCGCGGCAGTATCATTCAATTGTTTATACGAAACAGGTAAGTCAATAATTTTTCCACCCATTCGTTCGGCAATCAGATCGTCATCCTCAATAAGAAAACTCGTGAGCGAATAGGATTTTGGATGCTTACCACTTTGATCAATAAGGGTGATGTCTGTTAATCGGGTATGAAAATAATAAGGAGTAATTGATTCAAGTAATTTATAGCATAGGTATTCTTTCAAAATCAACGTGTTTCCTGAATTGCCACCATGACAAGGCAATACCAGTTTAAAACTTTTATTTCCTTCGAAGACAGTTCCTTCGGATTGTGATTTTTTAATTTTTAAGCGCATGGGCGGGAAGAAGCAATACTTTCTTCTGAAATTGCCACGGGCCCTTATACCAACATGAAGTGAATCCCAAGAATCATTTTCATGCTTATAGGTTAGAAAGTAAGGAAAGTAAATGGTATCACTTCTGCTTTTCTCGATTTCCTTTATCGACAAACTTAAGTGAATAGGAAGTGGTTGAGATTCTTTAAAGACTACAGGAATTGACTGTCCTTGGCCGGCAAGGCTGGCAAGCAGCAATAGAAAGATGGCAATATTGTTAAAGAGATTTGACATCTTGAACAGAAAGCATATCAAAATTTACAGATATAAATTGCGGAATCAAAACCTCTGATTAATCGCACTATAAAAGTGTAGTGAATAAATTTCCGCAACTAAATTGAAAACTATGTTGGAGTTGATATCATTAGATTTGAAAACAGATCCTGGCTATTCATTCTTTAATGTCTGTGCAGGATTAACTTGCGCTGCCTTAAAAGTTTGAGATCCCACTGATAAGAAAGCAATGATTACCACACCTAATCCGGAAATAATAAAAAGAGCTGGATTGATATCAATCTTATAAGGAAAAGACGCTAACCAATTGCTCATGATATACCAGGCTAATGGCCAGGCGATCAGGTTCGCAATCATAACAAGCAGAATAAATCCTTTTGAAAGAAGTATCACAACTTCGGAGGAAGTAGATCCCAACGCCTTTCTGATTCCAATTTCCTTGGTGCGTTGCAGCGTCATAAAGGAAGCCAATCCAAACAAGCCGAGGCATGCCACGAAAATCGCTAGCAAAGTGAATATTCCGAAAATCAGACTAAAGCGGTTCTCACTTTCATATTGACGATTAAAAAACTGATCAAGGAAAAAGTGATCCATCGGATTATCAGGAAAAAATATTTTCCACGGTTCTTGTAATGAGGAAAGTAGCAGCTGATAATCGTTCGTCTCTACTTTAAATGCAAGGAAAGAAGCATAGTCAGGGGTGTAGCGATAAACTAAAGGTGTAACTACTTCTTTCAATGACATTTGGTGATAGTCCTCGAGAACACCCACTATTTCAAGCGTATCTCCCCCGTGATGTACCTTTTCTCCTATGGCTGATTTTACATCCTCAAACTCAAGGGAGATGACCATGGCCCGATTAAGAATAACATTCTTTTTTTCATTAGGGTGGTCTAAGTCAAAATTTCTACCGGCAATGATGTTCAGATCGAAGGATGGAATATAATCATGGTCAATACCCACGGTGTATCCCGAAATGTAATTTTCCGGGCCACCTGATATTCTTCTGATTCCGCTTGCCCAGAATATTTCATCACCGGGAACATTTGATGAAGCCGTCATACTTTTTATCCCGGTAATACGCAACGTTGCTGCTTTGAACCCTTCAAGAGATTGCTGAAATAACGAGTCTGCAATAACTCCGGGTCCTTTAAGGACAATAGTCTGATGGATATCAATGCCCAGATCCTGATTGCGCATAAACTTTAATTGTTGGTAGACAATTACGGAACCGCTGATGAGTACAACCGAAGCTATAAACTGAAACACGACCAATGACTTTCGCAGTAGATTTCCCTGAAAGGAGTGCAACACTTTTCCTTTTAATACTTCCACTGGCTTAAAGGATGACAAGACAATAGCCGGGTAAAATCCTGAGAGTAGTGTTCCTCCTAAAAAAAGGAAGCCAATTAATATCCAGAAATCCGGTTGTATCATAAAATCAAGCGGAATTTTTCTTCCTGAAAGTTCGGCGAAGAATGGCCAAACCAGGCGAACAGTTACAATCGATATGGATGCAGCTAGCAGGTTTATTAAGAACGCCTCTGCTAAAAACTGTTTCATCAATTGGTATTTATCTGCGCCCATTACTTTACGCACACCCACTTCATTCGCACGTTCAAATGATTTTGCGGTTGCCAGATTGATATAGTTAACCCACGCGATAATAAGTATAAATAATGCGATGATGGTGAGACCATAAACGGAGTCGGCATCTCCTCGTTCTTCTGGTTGTGATTCCTGCAACAGGTTAGAATGCAAATGGATATCGAGCAATGGCTGCAAAATAAACTCTTGCTTTGAATTGTATTTACTCCACTCTTCACCCCGGTCTTTAAGTAACCATTCGTCCCATTTGGTTTGAAGAGCCTTCACATCGGTTCCCGGTTGAAGTAATACATAGGTGTTGAAATCATACCATCCCCAATTTGTTTCCGAATTATTTTGCGTTTCCTTATTGAGGGTCTCATATGAAAACATGAAGTCGAATTTGATGTGCGAGTTATCAGGGATATTTTCAAAAATACCGGTCACTTCAAATTTGCGATGGCCATCCCAGGATATAGTTTTACCTATCGGGTCTGCATCACCAAAATATTTTTTAGCTATTCGTTGAGAGATTACGGTTTTGTTTGGACCCTGCAACGAAGTCAGCTTGTTACCCTTCAGTAAATGGAAATCAAACACTTCGAAGATGGAGGGATCAGTAATTTGCATTTTCTCTTCCCGAAAGGAAATTACTCCTCGGGTTGGGCTTTCATAGCTTGCAATGCCACTCACCGGAAAAAGGCGGGTAAAAGCCTTCACTTCCGGAAAATTATTTTTCAATGCCGGCCCAACGGCAGGTACGGCAGCAGCACATTCAAAACGAAGTTTACCACTTTGCCATTGATTGTATTGAATCCGATAAATTTCAGTTGCCTTTGCGTGAAAAGTATCATAGCTCTGTTCATATTTCACATATTGTAAAATGAGCAAGCTCGCGATCATGCCCAGCGATAAACCGATCACATTCAAAATGGTGAACGACTTGTGCTTTAAAAAACTTCTTACTGCTATGGTGAAGTAATTTTTTATCATGTCTGAAGATTATATGGGAATTTCTACGATTACTATCAAGAAGAGTTCAAATTATTCCATATATGGTCAAATCATGACCCTGTTTCAATAGAAGAGCATATCTGAGAAGGTACCCTTAAAACCTTAATTTCTTTAAAAATTCGGATAAATCCGTTTTCAAGGAAGTTTCCCTGGCTATACCCAATGTGTAGTTGACCAGTTGGTTTCGCTTGACATTAAGATTGCTTAGGTTCAGGTATTGATTGATTAGTATAAACTCTAACTCAGGGATAAGTTGCTTAAATTCATCAACGATATCCATTACGGTATAGGTATTATCGACCAGGTTGTAGGTGCCACCAGTAAGATCACTCTCAATTAAATTGGACAGAGCCTGAGCAATTTTATCAATATGAATGAAAGAACGCGATTGTTCACCATTGCCATGGATGGTGATGCGCTTTTCGAAATTGGCTTCAAATAAAAATTTATTGATCACCGCATCGAAGCGCATGCTTCGGTTATACCCATATACGTTTCCACAACGAAAAATATAAACCTGCATTCGCTCAGATAACCTCCTTATTTGTTCTTCAGCACGCAATTTTGAAATCCCATAAAATGATTTTGGATCAGGATCAACTTGTTCATCCACGGGCTCGGAAGAAGAACCATAAACTCCGGCGCTGCTGGTATAAATAATTTTTTTAACAGACGATTCTTCTAAAAGATAAGCCAATTCAGCGGTGCCCCAATGATTTATCTGATCAAATTGATGAGCATCTGAATTCGCAAGTGGCGTAGTTACCCGAGCGGCCAGATGGTAGACAACATCGATTTTTTCTAGGGCTCGCTTAAGGTTACGACTGTCCAGCAGCTCCCCTTTAATGAATTGGAGTTTTTGATGTCCTGATTTTTTGGCACCAATAAAGAGGTTATAATTAGTGCGGCTAAGATTATCATAGACGATAATTTTTTCAACTAAAGGATTGGCGCAAAGAAGATCCACTAATGGCGTTCCTATGTATCCGGCTCCACCTGTGACAAGAATGTTCATCGTTTGAAAGATTTACGATTGAGCTTATTTTACTACGAGTTCTGTATGCAGTCCGCACTCTACCTTCTTTAATCCAAACCAACGGGCTTCACGTTCCTGCATACGTGGATCATGCCTGCGCGTGCATGGTTCACACCCAATGCTAGCAAATCCTTTTTCTTCCAATGGATGAGATGGAAGTTTGAATTCTTTGATATACTGCCAAATCATTTTGGATGTCCACTGCAGCATAGGGTGATACCGAACTGCTCCATGTGGTGCTGGCTGTTCCTCTTTCAGCGAAGCCCGCACTGAACTTTGATCTGCCCGTACTCCGTTTATCCATACATCGTGAGATCGTAGGAGGCTATCCACGGGCATTGTTTTGTTTAGGTAACAACAATGATCAGGATCAGAAGCAAACAGTAGTTTGCCTTCACCATCCCGTTGCATAAATTTTGGAACATCCGATTTTATATCAATGACATTCAATTCAAATGCGTTTGCAATGCGATCTTTGAAAGCCAGTGTCTCTGGAAAATGGTAGCCGGTGTTAATAAAATATACCGGAATGGTTTTATCAATACGGCTAATAAGATGCAACATCACCAGGCTATGCGACTGAAAAGAAGAGCTTGTAAACATCTTTTTCCCATTGCTTTGATATTGAGCAATCTTATTCTCTACTAATTCTATAGAATACATTCACAAATGTAAACAAAATAATTACACAGTAAACTTTACATCCTTATTGGGAGGAAATGAGGGGTTTTCATTTTGATACTGGCGCTCTGGAAACGATTGTATCGAAGGGTAATGCAGGCACCACATAATCACCAAAATCGATGATCGCGTTTGGAAAAGATTTATTGAGCGCTCCAATATCTTCACGATTGATTAATGTCTGATAGACAAATATGTTTTTTAATTGGGGAAGACCCTCCAATTGAACAAGTCCCCTGAAGGTCACTTGTGTGCCATTCAGATTCAGGTATTGCAAATTTTTCAAGGATTTTAATGAGGATAACCCCACGTCAGATATACGAGTATGCTCTAAACTTAATTTGGTGATATTATTTAGGTGGACAAGTTTCAACAGGTGATTGTCAGTCATTGGCTGACCGCCTGCCTTTAACCACACCAATTGTTGGTTTAATTGTGACAGTTGATCAACAGCACTATCCAATGCCTCAACATTGATCAAGTTTACTGAAAGGTAATTGCTTCCCTGGGCTACTGGTAAAATGACAGCGCCCAGTTTCAATAATTCATTGATTGTTTTTGAGTCAGCGGATGCGACATCTTCTTCTGGCACATCGGTAATAAGTTTAATTTCTTTTGATGACATCACTTTCTGCAATGATACCACTTGATTGCTTTCAACAACCGATTTTTTAAAATCAGCACCCGAGGCGATCCATAGTTTCAGAATTTCTATTTCTTTCGCCGATGGTTGAGCCTTCTCTTTCGGGGGCATGTGATCTTCATCATCTGGTGGTAATAAAAGCCGGTCGATCATTTCACTGTCATCCACTTTACCAGCTATAAGGACTTTTCCATCTTTTCCTCCTTTCAAAATGTATTCAGGTGCATCCAATCGTAATTTTCCTTTTTGTTTGGATGATCCATGGCATCCAGCGCATCGATTTTGCAAAATGGGTTTTACCAGGTCCTCATAATACAACGCCTCCTGCAGGTTGACGTTTGAGAGATTGAAGCTGGACTTAACACTTACTGCAGCCATCAGGTAATCTTCTCCGTGGGTAATTGATCCACCAAGATGACCGGTTATCATCAATAAGATCAATAGCACAAACGAGAATAATTTTCGGTAGGGCTTGAATCCTTTTTTATTCCTGATCCAGCTATATCCTAATGAATAAATAGTAAGAGAAATTCCCATCCATTGATGCCAGCCAATCAATTCAGATTCATAATCTCCACTTTGTGACAGTACGTATCCGGTAACACAAGACATGACTGCTGTTGTGGATCCAATAAGTAGAATAGTGAAAATGGATCGCTTCAGCGGTCGGTACCTTTTCCTTGACGGAAGTAATTCAAACAATATAGCCAGCAGTAAAATGCCGATTGGCAAATGAACAAGCAGTGGATGTAAATGACCAATTAATTCCAGCATTTCCGACTAAGCATATCGTTTACGTAATACATCCATCATATGTACATTAATTGCCCATTGATCAGCAACGGGTTGTTGTGTATAAGGCAAGGTTGGCATGTAATCGGGCGGACCAAACTCCGTTAAGAAAGTCATGCGCTTGCCTTCTTTCTTTTTTGTTTCAACCACCTTATCCCACCAGGCAAAGTGTTTTTGAAGAGCTTTATTCCATTCCGGTGCTCGCGGATCACTTACTTGTGGGCCTTCTGGATGACCCACACGCGCATGAATGTGATCGGTTCTATTTAATGCGAGTGCAACCGTTTCTTCCTGATCATCGAGATAAGATTCGTGCACATTGCACCAGTGAGAAATATCAAGTGTTAATCTCAGGCTCGGAACTTTTTCAATAAAATGCCGAGCGATATTGGCAGCAAACAGAATTCGGCCGCGATGGCTTTCGTGGTAAATGGGCACCTCCGATTCTTTAGATATTTTTTCGCTGAAATCCATAAACTGCCTACTTTGTTCGAAAGAGAAAAAGTCTTTGCCCGAATGACAATTAATATAAACAGGTTTTGCTTTCGCGGCCGCAGTTAAGTTCTGTTGAAACTGTGCAAGGTGTTTTGGAAAATCCTGCTCACCACTGCCCACCAGGAATCCAACCTGAAGATTATGTTTAGTGAGGGCATCAAATAATTCTTTCCTATTTTTTTCATCAGTAGGCCACCATACTTCGGTGCCATCGTAACCAGCCTGTTTTATTTTAGATGCGAATTCATCCCAGGTTCCCGAAAAGCCCCAGTTGGTTGCAAAGATTAATAATGAATAACCTGATTGTGGAGTTGACATTAGAGGTTTTGCAAAGGGCGAAAATGAAGTTAGCATGAGACTGGTACTAGCCCCAGCAGTAGTTGAAATAAACTGTCTTCGATTTATCGCCATTATGAAATTATTTCATGTAATACTTTTCCAGCGACATCGGTCAACCGGAATGGCCTGCCTTGTGATTCAAAGGTGAATTTTTCGTGATCAAAGCCTAATTGATTCAGAATGGTTGCCTGGATATCAAAAGCCTCCACTTTTCCACTCACCACGTCATAGCCTATTTCATCGCTTTCTCCATAAGAGGTTCCACCTTTAATGCCACCACCTGCCATCCACATGCTAAAGGCGGCCGCGTGATGATCTCTTCCTTTGAATGGCATCTGCTTCCCTTCGCGGTTTTCCTGCATGGGTGTTCTTCCAAACTCAGAGCCCCAGATTACCAGGGTTTCATCCAGCAAGCCGCGTTGTTTCAGATCGAGTAACAGCGCGGTGATGGGTCGGTCAACCCTGCGGCATTTATTAATTAACCCAATGTCGACGGCATTGCCAGCGGAGTCACCGTGGGTATCCCATCCCCAATCAAATAATTGAACGAAGCGAACTCCTTTCTCCACGAGCTTTCGTGCCAACAAAACATTGTTGGCAAAGTTGGCTTCACCAGGTTTTGTACCGTACATCTCGTGAATGTATAGCGGTTCATCATTAATGTTCATTACTTCCGGTACCGAGATCTGCATTTTGTATGCCATTTCATATTGCGCAATACGCGAAAGAATTTCCGGATCTTTATACTCCTGGTATTCTTCATGATTGATTTTGTTAATGGCGTCAATGGATGCCTTGCGCAGATCGCGGTTCATTCCATCCGGATCTTTAATAAACAGCACCGGGTCGCCCTCGCTTCGGCACTGCACACCCTGATAAACACTCGGCAAAAATCCACTACCCCAAACACTTTTACCTGCATCGGGATTATTACCGCCAGAAGTAAGCACGACGAATCCCGGAAGATTCTTATTTTCTGAACCTAATCCATAGGTTACCCACGATCCAAGACTGGGTCTTCCCAATCGTGGCGTTCCGGTGTGCATTAATAATTGTGCGGGCGCGTGATTGAACTGATCGGTAGTAACGGCATTCAATATGGCCATATCATCAATCACAGTAGAGAGATGAGGAAGGTTATCGGACAGCCATAATCCACTTTGCCCATGCTGACGAAAATTTGCCTGGGGTCCTAACATTTTCGGAACACCTCGGATGAAAGCAAATTTTTTTCCCTCCAGTAAGGAAGGGGGGCAATCGAGACCATCGAGTTTAGATAGTTCTGGTTTATAACTGAAAAGTTCTAATTGTGAAGGAGCGCCAGCCATGTGAATATAAATCACCGACTTTGCTTTGCCGGTAAACATCGGAGGCTTGGGTGCCAGTGGATTAGTTGCATCGAAGAAATTATTGGCAATGGGAGATGGGTTGTTGCCACAACTTCCTAATAGCGCGCCTAAGGCGAGCGAACCTAATCCCATCGCACTTTCTTTTATAAAATGCCTTCTGGTGTAACACTGCAAGGAAACATGCTCAGCTTCTTTCTGTAGTCGTTGGTTATGAATTTCTTTCTGTGTCATGTTTTTTTAATTTTTGTTCACCCACTCATCGAGATTTAACATCGCGTTGGCAACCACTACCAGGGCAGCAGTTTCAGGCTTGGGTGCTGCGTCTTTTACTCCGGTAATTTCCAAGGCCGCCTTTTCATCTTTAGTAAAGGTGTCCAGCGACTTTGAATATAATTCTACGAGGGCAGTCAGTTTATTATCAGTAATGGGTTTATACATCATGCATTCATATCCTTTGCTGATTTGCTTTTTTACATCGCTGTTGTCCAGCTGTTGCATACGAAATGCGAAACTTCGTGCCATAACAAAGTAGGTCGAGTCATTCAATGATGTTAATGCCTGTAGTGGCGTGTTGGTTCGTATCCTTCGCGTGACACATACTTCACGCGCACCACCATCGAAAGTGATCATGGATGGATAAGGTGCGGTTCTCTTCCAATAGGTGTAAAGCGCCCTTCGATTTTGATCTTCGCCAGTGCTCATCACCCATTTATCACCATTGTAAGGAGAGCGCCAGATTCCTTCCGGTTGATAAGGCATTACGCTTTTGCCATACATCTTCTTACTTAACAAATTACTCACGGCTAATGTCTGGTCACGTAAATGCTCTGCCGATAAGCGAATGCGAGGACCGCGCGCATACAATTTATTCTCAGGATCTTTTCGCTGCAATTCATCATTCGTTTTAGAATCTTGCCTATACGTTGCCGACATCACCATTTCTTTTAATAACTTTTTAACACTCCAGTTAAATTCATTCATGAATTTCCATGAGAGATGATCCAAGAGTTCTTTATGAGTTGGCGGAATACCTTGAGTCCCCAGATCCTCCAATGTTTCGGCAATACCCTGGCCATATAATTGTTCCCATAAACGGTTCACCATCGTTCGAGCCACCAGTGGATTTTTCTTATCGGTCAGCCACTGCGCAAGACCTAAGCGATTTTTAGGGGCGTTAGGATCAAATGGATTCATCACATGGGGCACTTCAGGAGTAACTTTATTGCCTTTGACCAGCCAGTTACCTCTTTCAAAAAGATGCGTGGAACGGAATTGCTCGTTATTGTTTTCAAACATGATGGGGGTAGTTTGCACTTTAGCATACATCAGATCTGAAAAATTCTTGTAGACTTCAGCATAACCCGGGTTTTCTTTTCCAGGGAACCCTTCATCGAACTTAAACCAGTCAAACATCACTCCGGTTACATCGAAGGACTCCATCGAGGCATTGTCGTATTTGAAGTAAAGATTATGAACACCCTTTGACATAGGAATCTCCACACTGTTGATCTCCCAACCTTTGGTCTTGGAAATGGGAATCATTTTTAATAATGGACCGTTCAAGCTGTCAAGATGGATGAATAGTTCTCCTTTGTCGTGATTGGAGGTATAGCGGAACATCAGGTGAGTCTTTTTTTCCAGGGTAACAGATGGCAATCGACAACTTCCTTGTTTGCGTAAGCCCGCATACCAACTGCTGATGAGTGCTGCGTTGTTAAACTGGTCGCTTTGTAATGAGTTAATGGAGGGCTGCCAGGTTTTCAAAAAAGTATAATATTCATCGCCCTTCTCTTCAGAGACATTGGCAGTAAGCCATTCTTTTACCTGCATCAGCTTCACGCTGTCCTCTCCTTGATATTGTCTGAGCAATGGATATTCTTCCTGGGTGTCTTCATCACGGGTGTTGTTGAAGAACGCCATGAATGTATAATACTCCTCATGTTTGAAAGGATCATAGGGATGGCTATGACACTGCACACAATTGAAACTGGTTCCCATGAGCGCACTCCAGGTGGTATTTACTCGATCGAGTACTGCGGCTGTTCTGAATTCTTCATTCTCTGTACCACCTTCATCATTGGTCATGGTGTTGCGATGAAAAGCAGTAGCGATGTATTTATTGTCATCCGGGTAAGGCATCAGATCACCGGCCATCTGTTCTGTTAAAAACTCATTATAGGGTTTGTCTTTATTGAACGCATTGATAAGCCAGTCGCGATATTTCCAAATGATACGACCTCGATCAGCTTCGTATCCGCGTGTGTCGGCATAGCGGGAAACATCCATCCACAAGGCAGCCCATCGCTCTCCATAAGCAGGAGAAGCCATCAAGTCATCCACAAGATTTTCAAAGGCGTTATCTGAATTGTCGCTCAGAAACTTTTTGGCAATATCTTCATTGGGTGGTAGACCCGTTAAGTCAAGACTTACTCTTCGCAGAAGGGTTGGCTTATCGGCTTCTGCAGAAGGAATTAGGCTTTCTTTTTTCAGGCGATCAAGGATGAACTTGTCAATGTCATTCTTCACCCATTTATCATTTATGGCCGGAACAGATTCTTCACGCACTGCAACGTATGCCCAGTGCTCACCCCACTCGGCTCCCTGCTTTATCCATTTCGAGAGGATTTCAATTTCTTCCTTGGATAATGGCTCATGCTTATACGGCATTCTTTCTTCAGGATCTTCGATCGAGATTCTTCGGATCAGTTCACTTTCATCTGGTTTGCCTGGAATGATGGCCGGTTTTCCCGATTCGGTGTTTCCCAATGCTTCTTCCCGGAATAATAAGCTGAATCCTGCTTTCTGCTTTACACCGCCATGACAGGTAATACACTTTTTGTTAAAGATGGGTTTCACCTGTGTATTGTAATCGATTTTTTCTGTTGGCCAGTAAATGTAGGCGACTACTGTTGCTAACAAGGCGATGGAAATAATAAAGGGAAGTATTCTTTTCAAGTTTGATTATTGTTTTTACAGCCTGAGTTTTATCGTTGTCAGCGGGTATCTAAAAATAAATCTGTCATTGGTGCCGAGAACCTAATTCCGATGTGTATATCCGAAACGGAATTCCCAGGCAAGCCCAGAGACTATATGAATACGATTTTGTCTTTATCCAGACATCCGCCAACGTCTTTAAAAAGTAAGTTACTCTTTTTGCAAAAAAATCAATAGGAATTTGAGATAAGCGGCATGTATTTGGCAAAGTCCTTTTTCATTATGAACCAAATAGTTTTTTAAAGAAGCCTTTCTTTTTTTTCTTTTCCTTCTCTCCAAAAGTGCGGGTTGATTCCTTTTCCTTCTTTCCGAAAATTTTTTCCAACAGATTTGTGTCTGACTTATAAAGATCGCAGGATAGTTTGCGTTCGAGGTGAGACGGAAGTGGTGCAAAACGGGACTGACTGAGTTTTGTAAATTCAGAATCGGCATTTACCTGCTGAAATAAAGTGGCCACAATAGGTAAGGCAGTACTTGCTCCTTGGCCAAGTGCGGTTGAACGAAAACGAATTCTTGGATCGTCCGCGCCTACCCATGATCCGACCACCAATTTTGGAGTCATCGCGATAAACCATCCATCTGCATTGGATTGAGTTGTTCCTGTTTTTCCGGCCATGTCGTTAGTAATCCCAAACTTTGATCTCATGCCCGCGCCGGTTCCTTCATTCACCACGCGCTTTAACATTTGCACCAGCAACTGAGCATTTTCTACTGACATTATCTGTTCCCCATTCACTGATTTATATCTTTCCAGCACCACATGATCGCGTGAAACAATGGAAGTAATGTAATAAGGGGTTACCGATTTTCCTTTATTGGCAATACAGGAGTAGACGGCAACCATTTCCATGACGGAAATGCTAGGAGTACCTAATGCCAACGAAGGAACATGATCCAACTCACTGGTAATACCCATCTGTTTTGCTAATAAAATAGTTTTATCAATACCTGTTTTTTCTAGAGCATGTATGGCAACTGTATTTACGGAGTAGGTTAACGCACCCTCCATACTATATTTCAGATCGTAGTTCTCTTCTGTATTTGAGGGTGTCCATTCTTCGATGCCCTTATATGTTGTTTTTTCCGCTGAAATATAATGGCAGGGATCTTCGCCATTCTCCAATGCGGCAGCGTAAATGATAGGCTTTATAGTCGATCCAACTTGTCGTTTGGTGCTTTCCCTCACATGATCAAATTGAAAGTAATGATGGTTGATGCCACCTACCCAAACACGAATAGCACCCTGTTCAGGATCCATGGCGAGTACACCGGCATTTAGGAATTTTAAATAATGTTTGATTGAATCAACAGGACTCATCTTCATTTCTTTTTCACCCTGCCAGGTGAAAATATTCATGACTGTTGGCTTTTTCATTGCTGCCAGAATTTGCTGATGGGAGAGTCCAGCTTGTTTAAGGCTTTTATAGCGATTGGATTTTATAATTGCATCGTCCAATACCGCAGGTTGATTATGCCACGGATCAGTTTTCCCCCAATGTTTTAAAAAACGATCTTGCAAAAGGGCCATCTGTTTACTCATAGCTTCTTCCGCATAACGCTGCAATCTTGAATCGATGGAGGTATATATTTTTAAACCATCGGTGTATAGGTTAAAGGGGTCTCCCTTGCTGTCGGTATGATTGCGACACCACACAAGTAATTCGTTACGAATGAATTCTCGAAAGTAGGGGGCTAATCCGGAGTGATGGGTGATTTTGTTATAGAATAATGTCAACGGCAGTGCTTGCAAGGAATCGGATGTTGTTGATTTCAGCTTCCTATATTTGTTCATCTGAGCTAACACCACGTTTCTGCGTTCTTTTGATCGTTCAGGAAAAATGCGTGGATTATAGGAATAGGTTGCTTTCAGCATCCCAATCAACACGGCACCTTGATCAACAGAAAGTTTTTTCGTTGGTCGCGAGAAAAAACGAAGCGAGGCCGATTCAATTCCGTAGGTATTATCTCCAAACGGAACAGTGTTAAGATAGAGAGCCAGTAACGTATTTTTATCATACTCATTTTCCAGGCGTGAGGCGATGATGATCTCGCGCATCTTATTGATCAGCAACGAAAACATTACATAGCGCTTTCGGGGATATAAATTCTTAACCAGTTGTTGGGTTAATGTACTTCCACCACCAGAAGCATCGCTTTGAAGCAACAGACTTTTGAACAACACTCGTCCGAGACTTCGGTAGTCTATTCCGCTATGATCATAAAAGCGAATATCTTCGGTTGCCAGTAAGGCATCCACGACATGTGGAGGAATTTGATCAAAGCTTATGTCTGAACGCTCCTGAATAAAATACCGCCCTAACAAAACACTGTCGGCGCTGAATACTTCGGAGGCTACCGGATTCTCCACCATCCTTAATTCTTCACGATTAGGGATATGACCGAGAATCCCGGTAAAAACAATCAGAAACAGGAAAATAGTAACAGTTATAATAATACCTCCGACAAGGCTGCCTAGCAAAAAAACTTTTCCGACCAGCGATTTTCCCTCGAACAAAATCTGAAGGCGTTGTTTCAGGGCTAAGAGGTTAGTCAGAAGATTATTATACATATTGATATTCTGTATTACCTGAACGTAAAGCTCATTTAAAAATTACGATGCGAAGTTATGGCTTTTTCAAGGATCACTTTATCGTAATACAACAACCGTCCTTGCGCCATATAACGCGCCCGCGCACTTCCCTGGTAGGGCCACTAACTTTACTTTAATTAGGTGCTTTGATGCTAATTAATTGGGAAGGTGACTCAAGCCATGCGAAAATTCTGATATTCATAAATAAGTTAATGAATGGAGATATAAAAAACGGCACCTCAATTTTATATTTAATGAAATGATAGATCGGATGATATTCCAGTAGTGAAGTCGATCCGGACAGCATGACTTTTTATCAATGGTTGTTATCCAATCAGGATTTCTTCAAATCTTTTTGCGTGAGACGTGAAAGTTTCTCCCTTTGGGTTATAGAGTTGTCTATGGTTCCTGTAATGATTTTTCTACAATTTGGAAGATTACAGGTACACACAAACGGTTCCATGGATTCATTCAGTAATTCAGCATAATCCAGGGTGAGCTCTTCTTCTGCTTTTATGTCACGTAGCGCGATAAGGTTTAGCCCGATATAGGAAGTGTTCGGCTCGCAGCTATGATTTTGTGGCGCCCAATTTTCCGGTTTATGATCCCAGAGAATATACACTTCATCGGAAATAGGGTAAGCATAATGTCTAAACTCCTCTTTTTGGACAGATGTCCAGTTTTTATCAACATAGCCCTTCGTAACTATACGTTGTTGGGATTCTTCCATTTTAAAAATGACTTCTCCTTTTAGTAGGGTTTTTTGGGCTACAATTCCATAACCGTTAATCGAATTACCCTTTACACGATACTTCATTTTTTTTGCCTCGTAACGGGAAATGCCTTCCGCTATGATATGTTTAAGGAATCCTGTCTTTCCTATTGGATCGAAATTAAGAATGTAATCAGCAGAACCTTCGTAGCCATCTTCATAAAAGATGGAGCAGGCGAAATTGATTTCCAGAAAGTAGATTTCACCATTTTCATTTACCCTGAAATCAAGTCGTGCATAACCGACTCCAGAAAAACCGTTGAATATTTTTTCAGCCGATGATTTTAATTTTGTTTCCAATAGTTTATCATGGCAGGGCTTGTTTACATCGGCATGAAGTTCGGAGGTCTTGAGTGCATAGGTTTTAAACCGATGGTTGGACGGAAACTGATATTCTATCGGCTTAAAAGAAATGCATCCCTGTAAGGGCTTTGGATTAGCCGCAACAAGTACGGTATATTCTTTACCTGCTATATATTCTTCAACCAAAATATCATCAAACCCTTGCGCAATCAGGCTTTCAACTTTGCTTTGCAATTGAGAGGAATTATTTACCAATGACTTTTCATCTATACCAAGACTATCCCCGGCTTTGGCAGGCTTTACAAATAATGGATAAACAAGATGGTTGACTTTTTCTTCCAGGTCACTGGTGTTATTGATTTCGGCAAAGTTGGGTGTATTTACCCCGGCACAATAAGCCACGTACTTCATTAATGGCTTCGATGGATCGTATAAAATTGCATTTGATCCCGTATAGGGAAGACATAACACATCCAGCGAATGGATAACATCAATGGAAGGTATGGACCAGTCCAGATAACCCTCGCAGAGGTTTACAAAGATGTCATATTTCAATTTGCGTAATTCCTTCAGCTGCTTGTAGGTAGTCAGCTTATTTAAGAAGACATGGTCAACCTGATCACCAGGCAGTAACCGTGACAGATTCCTCGCGGGATCATAATTTTTGTAATCTACGTTCGAGGTGCTGTAATCAGGCTGAAGTACGCAGACTTTCATTCTTGTAGTTTGAATTTCGGAGCAGCGCATCGTTCAATACTTCCACGATTAAGTCGGTAAACGTCTTGTTGCTTACACGCAAAATGGCTCCTATGGAAGTATAGTTTTCATCATCACTCAATCCGCACTGGGCATTAATTTCCAATACAAACAATTCATCAGTTTCTTTTTCCATACGAATATCGAGGCGCGCATATCCTTTTCCTTTTACAGCCTTGAATGCATCAACGCTTAATGCTTTTAAACGGTCAGTCAATTCTGGACATGAAACCGCATGATATTCATAGAAAAATCCATCATCAGGCATCGGACTTTCTGCTTCATAAGATTCCCATAGCCGGTCAAAGGATAAGAACTGTTCTTTTTCAGGAAGGGAAGAGTGAAAAACCCGTTCGATAGGTTGATAGAATTTAATGTGCTCAGGGTGATCATGGGATCCAACCATAAATGTGGTAAATTCTTTTCCAATGATGAATTGCTCAGCCAACAGGCCAGCCCCATGCAAGTTCCATCCTTTATAACCTTTCTTAAGGGTGGATACCACTTGCTTTAGTTCATCTAAATCACTCACCACATTCTTTAAACTGATACCCATGCTGCCTGCTGAAATCGCTGGTTTAACAATCGCAGGATTGCCAATCTTTTTAAACATGTTTTTATCAACATGCCCGTTTAGCTTAACCCAACGAGGCATGGCTACCCCATGATGATCAAAGACTTCCTTCATAGTGATTTTGGAAGTTGTTACTTCATAGAAATAAGCATCAGAACCTGTGTAAGCAATGTTGTGTGCATCCAATGCATGGATGACAGACAGGCCGGGCACTTCATTAATCTCATCTCCATCGCACAGGTTTAAAACGATGTTCTTTTTGCTCGTATTCGTCTTCACTTTGTGAATCGAATCATGAAGATTTTTCAAGGTAATGTTTATCCACTCCCATTCGCAGTTGATTTCGGAGAAGACCTTGGTGTACTCGGCTATACTCTGAGTATAATCGTAGTAGAACTTTAAAGTCGGATCTTCGGTATCCAAAAAGGGAGCAAAAATCCAGACTTTATAAGCCGTGGAGTTGTTAAGAAACATCATTACTTAACAAACCACATTAAGAGTAGTGTAAACCTATTTGCCATAGTAGCGCAAATTTCCATCAATTATTATTACATAAACAACTTTATTCTAATAAATAATTAATGACACATTACTATTGATGTCATCGCTTGATTAAAAATTCTTTTCAATGAATGATCATGGAGTTGAATTGTATTCACAAACAGAATCATGCATAATCACTTTTGGTCAAAGAGTGGCGTATGGTATTACTAAGTTTTTATACCTTAACCCTTAAATAGAGATATCAACATGAAAAGAATTGGTAATGCAGTTTTGTGGCTTTTACTTATTGTACTTTTTTATGCCTGTCAGACGCCACCACAAGAAATAAAATCTGATTACACTTACCTTGAAGAAATCACCATCCAGCAATTGCAAGAGGGTTATCAGCAAGAAACCTTTACCATTGAGAAGGTAGTGTCGGACTATTTGAAGCGCATTGATGATCTTGATAAGAATGGACCTTCATTAAATTCTATTCTCTATATCAATTCAAATGCATTGGAGATAGCCAGGCAGCTAGACCTGGAGTTGAAAGAGGGAAAGAGCCGGGGTCCACTTCATGGGATCCCTATTATCCTGAAAGATAATATCGACACCTATGATATGCCCACAACAGCTGGGGCAACTGTATTGCGCGATTCCTATCCTCCATCCGATAGTTACATCACAAAAAAACTTCGGGAAGCAGGTGCCATCATCATTGCCAAAGCGAACCTGAGCGAATGGGCCAACTTTAGGGCTGACATGTCTTCGAGTGGATGGAGTGGAATGCTGGGTCAGACAAAGAATCCCTATGTATTGGATCGCAATCCCTGTGGTTCAAGTTCAGGTTCAGGCGTTGCTGCCTCTGCTAATCTCTGTGCAATTGCCATCGGCACAGAAACTAATGGATCGATTGTATGTCCTTCCAATAATAACGGATTGGTTGGATTGAAGCCTACCGTTGGGTTGATCAGCCGTACTGGAATAATTCCAATTTCATCTACACAGGATACATCCGGTCCGATGGGAAGAACCGTAACGGATGTTGCCATTACGCTTGGTGCGATGGCAGGAGTTGATTCAGCAGATCAGAAAACATTGGCTGCTGCCAATTATTTATTAAAAGATTATACCCCTTATTTAAAGGCCGATGGACTGAGAGGTAAGCGGATTGGACTACTAAAAAAGAATATGGGATATCATGCCCGTGTTGATTCATTGATGGAACAAGTAGTCGACGACCTGGAAAGCATGGGGGCGGAAGTGATTGAGTTGGATTATTCCATGGATGGAAAAGTGCATGGCTCCTCGTTTACAGTCATGCTATACGAATTTAAAGACGGACTTACCCGTTATTTTGCCAGCCTGGGAGAAAAAGCTCGAGTTAAAGATCTCGAAGCGTTAATGGAATTCAATAAGAAGGATCCTGTTGAACTTCGCTACTTCGATCAGCAATTGCTCAAGCAGGCTCACGAAAAAGGAACGCTGGAAGATAAAGAATATAAAGAAGCACTTGCCATGATGCTTAAAGCCACCCGAGAGGATGGCATTGATAAACTACTAAAGGAAAATAATCTTGATGCTTTGATGGCTCCAACAGGTTCGCCTGCCTGGAAGACGGATCTGATCAATGGTGATCATTTTATGGGGGGGAGTTCTTCATTGGCGGCCATTGCAGGATATCCTGCAATTACGGTACCGATGGGTTTTATTGATGAGTTGCCCGTAGGAGTTTCGTTTTTCAGCAAAGCCTGGAGTGAGCCGCAGTTGATTGAGATCGCTTTTGCTTATGAACAAAACACTAAACACAGAAAGGCACCGAAGTATATTCCTGTAGATTGATTGGAATGGCCTTTCTGAGAAGCACTTTCATCAGACAGCTAATTTTTTTTAAATAATATTTTGATTTGACAAAAGATATTATCCATGATATCTTTAAAATAGATACTCCTGGTATCTATACAATTTTATATTTTCATTTAAAGATAAATAATTAAAATCATGCCCTTCATTGACTACAACAGCAAACCCAAACTGAAAATTTGGGAAAATATTTATGGACAGGTGCACCATAGCGACAACCTGACTTGCGGATATATTACCATTGGCGCAGGGGTAGATTTGCCAGAACACCACCATCCGCATGAGCAATGGAGTCACCTGCTTGAGGGAGAGATAGAATTCATTGTGGGTGGAGAGAAGCGTAAGATGAAACCCGGGGAAACAGCTTATATACCAGGTAACGTTCCACACAGCGGAAGGACAATAACGGAATGTAAACTCATTGATATATTCTCACCGGTAAGAGAAGAATGGATTGAGTTGGAAAAGAAGCAATTGGGATAATAATTGTTTATCTGTTGTTCAAGCAGGCTTCCTTTGGCCAAACGTTAAAAGATTATGACTGGGATCAAGTAACGAAAATTCAATCTCACCCCATGGTTTTTCTTCCAATTTTCCAATTGCTGGAAACGGAAGACTTTCGGCTACTGCTTTATTATGCAGTGCCTGAATATGCTGGTCTACCCGAACGTAAAGCATGGTATTATTCTTCTGAACATTTAAGACCCTATTTTGGTAAAAATGCAATTCGATTCCATTGTGCGAAAGTACGAGGTAATCTTCCTGCCGGGTCACAGTTTTGAAATCAAGATGTTCTCGATAAAACTTCTCTGTCTCTCCAAAGTCCTTTGACGGTAAGCGAGGCATAATAGCTTTAATCATGGTATTGATTTTATTGAATATCTATTACATTTTTCATTTTCTAATCATCTA
>JAHEMS010000276.1 GCA_024643595.1 Bacteroidota bacterium | reverse complement strand
ATCATAAGTACTGCGAAAGGCCAGTAAGTCGAAGTGAACAAGGATGACATTAACTAAACTTATATTTTAATAAATAGAATAATTAATTTCTACAACGACAAGGGTTTATTTTCCCGTTCAGGCTAGTCATGTTAATGAATCAAAATATTCATTCGGTGATTAAGCCTCACTCACCGCTGCGATGATCCCTTTTATGTATCCAAAAGCAAATGCATGCCCCTGTAGTCCGCTGGCCGGATCTTCATGGTGGGGGATGTGGTCCGGCATCACCATGCCATCATAATCAACATCCCGCAAGGCTTTGATGATCTGCACAAAATCCATGTCTCCATTGTCAGGATATACTTCCTGAAAATTATTCCAACCTCCTTTGATATTCCTTAAATGAATGTTGAATATCTGTTTACGTTCACCCACCCACTTGATGATCGGTAAAATTTCAGTTTTTGGATCTTTCAATCCTTCAGCGGTAGACCCCAGGCATAAGTTGAATCCATGTGAGGGGCTATCGTATAGCTGAGCGAATCTCTTGATCCCTTCAAAAACATCAGGACTGTTCCATCGGGTAATGCCCCTATAGCCGGCCGGAGTGGGAGGGTCAGCAATGTGATTGGCTAAGCGAACGTTGTATTCTTCGGCTACCGGAAGAACACGATCCAGAAAATAGGTGATACGCTCGTACATCATATCAATGGAAACATCACCGGCAATCGTTTTTGGTTGTTCACGTTTCAGGGCTTCTTCGTAATTCCAGGTGTTGTAGGAAGAATTGCCCCTGGTTGGATCCAGCGTACGCCCTGTTCTTAAAATCTCCAGTATAATGGTGTTATAATTAAGTGTGCCAACTCCTGTTTTTCCGGCCACGGAAATCATCTGCTGGATCATGTCGATTTCACGATCTCTATCCGGACTTTTTCCCAGCATGATGTTGGGAGTGTCTACTTTTGTTATGCCATCGGAAGTGAGCGGCAGATGGTAGGCATCCAGGCTGATCCCATATTTTTCACACGCTTCTTTTTTAGCTAATGAATCTTGCAGGTCCCAACCGACACCCGGGATTACCTTTGGTGCTCCGCCATCCATGTTGAAGACACCGTAGCGTGCCAGGAATTCAAGATTTTCTTTCGTTGTGCCTCCATGCTGACAGCCTACTTTCATTAACAACGGCTTAACGGCTGGTGGTGTAATCACCTTCTCCTCCTTTTGTTCACATGCTGCAGTAATGGCACCTGCGGATACCATCGCTGATGTTCCCAGTGCGGTAGTGATCATGGTGTTGATAGCTTTTCTGCGATTGATTGGTAGGTTCATTTTTTCCGGTTTGATATTAATTTTCTATTTGGGATGAATTATAGATATGTGATAAGCTTTTTTTATATGTTTCGAGCCTACGGCTCTTTGCTTACTATTATTCTTTAATTATCAACGTACTGAAGTCCGTTGTTATAATATCAAACGAGCCTACGGCTCTCTTTTTTCTTGTTTCCTTTGGCAACGGACTTTAATCCGTTGTCACATATTCAGTTGAGGCTACGCCTCTATCTGCTCATAAACATTTCCCACAACCTGCCGAAGAGCCGTTGGCTCGCCTCATCTTGTAAAGATGGACTTTAGTCCAGCGTTTCAATGCCACACAATCCCCAGTGCCGTAGGCATGCCTCCTATTTTACCTCAACGGCAATACAATAGTGAATTCACTTCCCTCACCCTCCTTCGTCTCCACCTTCAACTCTCCACCATGCGCCTTTACAATATCATAACTCAATGACAATCCCAATCCTGTTCCTTGTCCTGTTGGCTTTGTGGTGAAGAAGGGCTGAAATATTTTTTCTTTGATGGAATCCGGAATACCGTTGCCGTTGTCTTTGACGGTGATTAGAACTTTGCCATTTTCATTTTTAGTACTAACCGAAACAATTGGTTCATAAACAATGTCGCCCTTCGATGAACTCAAGGTGACATTGTTTTTGTCAGGCTGATCACTGAGCTTGTCAAAGTGTCGAGGCTTCTCATTCACGGCACCTCGACTGCGCTGGGTACAAGCGTAAAATGCATTGTTGATCAGGTTAAGTAAAACTCTACCAATATCCTGCGTCACCACATTTATTTGGGGCAAAGACAAATCAAAAGTGGTTTCTATTTTCGCGTTGAATGATTTGTCCTTCGCCCTTAAGCCGTGATAGGAGAGGCGCAGGTATTCATCGCATAGGGCATTTATATCGGTCAACTCTTTTTGGCCACTACTGCTTCTTGAGTGCTGCAACATACCTTTCACTATTCCCTCAGCGCGCTTGCCATGATGTACAATCTTTTCTTCATTAGATTCAATATTATTAGCCAAAGCTTTTACTTCTTCAAAATTGCCGTTTTGAATTTCCGATTTTAGGTCCCGGATTAGCTCGGTATTTACCTCAGAAAAATTATTCACGAAGTTCAATGGATTTTGAATTTCATGCGCGATGCCAGCAGTTAGTTCTCCGAGCGAGGCCATCTTTTCAGATTGAATGAGCTGCGCTTGTGTCGCCTTCAATTCCGTGTATGCTTTTTCAATTTCTTTAGCTTGTTGCAGTTCTCTTTCTTTTGCTTCAGCATTTGATTTTTCAAGCAAGCGCTTACGTTGATAACGATCTACGAAAAATACTCCACCTATAATGAACATGCTATACATCCCATAAGCCCACCACGTGCTGTACCACGGTGGCAAGACAATTACGTTTAACGCTGCTGTTTTATCCTTACTGCTCTGATTGAGCAGTTTTACCTGGAAAGTATATTTCCCAGGGGGTATCCTATAATAATTGGCGCTGGGAGAATTACTCCTCTTCCATTCTGATTCGTAAGGAAAAAGACGATACTGAAACTGAACTCCAGTAGTTTGAAAATTGAAATCAGAAAAGCGGAAGCCAAAGTTTTCTACCGTGGCGGGTAGTTCAATTTCTTTCATCAGCCAGACCGGCTGACTTAAAACAGAGTTGGACTGGGGTTTTTGTTTTTCACCGAGAATAAACAGATCGGTGAGGTGGATGGCCGTTGAGTCTTTTGAAATTTCAGGTTTTATTTCGGCAGGATTGATTTCCACCCAACCATTACCTGCGATGAAGTAAACATGACCATTGGGGCCAAGCAATCCGTTTCTCCATTGGGCAGCCATACTGGATGATTCCTGAAATACAAACTCAGATAGTTGTTGTTCCATTCTTAGATAGGTTGATGTCTCTACATCAGCAATCCAAAAAATGCCATCGCGGTCGCAGACAACTCCTGCCGCAGTCTTAAAAGGAAAACCCTCCTCCTCATTTGAAAAAAAGAAAGAATTGTCGGAAGGTTGAAAGAATCCTACTCCATTTCCTTCTCCGCCAATTGTAAAAATAACCTCTCCATGTATAGGTGATTGAGCGAGGTTAAGAATAGTATAAAAACTTCCCCGATGAGGAAATTCAATTTTGCTGATCTTATTCGTAAGTGGATCTACAATTCCAAAAAAACTAATGCCCTGATTGTAAAATTCACCCGCTGCCCAGATCATACCGTCCCGATCTTCCATTAAAGTAATCAAGTAATCGTTCTCGCCAAAGCCTGGCTTGTTAAAGTGGTAGCGAGTGATCTTTTCAGTTTTCGGGTTTAAACGGTTAAGTCCATTGCCATAAGTAGCCGCCCAAATATCTCCTCGCTTATCTTTCAGCATGTAAACAATGCCATTGGAAGAAAGGGTTGTGGTGTCTGCGGGATCATGCAAATACTGTTTGATCTTTCGTGTTTTGGGGTCATAATTAAAAATGCCAATATTATCACTTGCAAAACTTCCCCAAATGGTTCCATTTTCATCAATGATCAGTCCTCTCATTTCAACCTGGTTAGCCGGCAAAGACCAATCTACATTTGGCACAAGTTCGGGCAGGTAGTGAAATGTGGTTTCTTTTGTTTTCGGATTAAAATCGGCAAGTATCAACCGGGATTGCCCATTACCCGCTGGGTTGCCAGCAAACATGAGCAACCAATGGTGACCGCTGGTCGAATCGATAGCCATGGTCCATGGCCCATAGATTTGATGCTCTTTTAGTTTATCTGATAGTTCGGTTTTTGGAAACTGGTCTACGATGAAAGTTCCATCCAACAAGTTGTAGCTTTTGGTCTTGGGTTTGATCTTCATGACCTTACCAGTCATACCCGCGCCCGCCACCCAAATAGTTCCGTCACTACTTTCACAAATTTGCCAGGCAGCGCTTGCGACTGGAAACGTCTTTGATTTTTTAGTGGCCGGGTCATAACGCAGCAAGTGCGTTGGGTAACTCGCTTCACCAATGGTTCCCACCCAAATCCCACCTTTGCTATCTTCATGAATGGAGTACACTGCCGGAATTTTTCTGTCTGCTGCCCCTGGAGCGTATGGCTGTGTAGGGTCATAGGCCATCCTCTGAAAGGTGCCAGTAAGCCGATTCATTTTATTGAGACCCATGTCGGTGCCTACCCAAAAATTTCCCTGGCTGTCTTCCAGCAATCCGCGCACCGCTGAAGACCAAATGCTTTTATCGTCGTTCGGATCGTTTACATAATTAATAAATGAATCCGACCTTGAATCATACCGACTCAATGCCCCTATGGTTGGAGAGCCAAAAAAAACAAATCCGGCTCCGACCCATAGCGTTCCTTGTTTATCAACATACAGGGAGCGCACTTCATTGTTATTTAAAGCACCGGGTGCATTGGGGTTGGCGTAATAGCGTTTGAATGTTTCAGTTTTGCGATCGAATCGGTTTAATCCTTGTTGAGTACCAAACCACATGTTCCCCTCGGCATCCTCCACGGCAGAGACTACGTAATCGTCGCTGATGGTGGAGCTATCTTTTTCATGGTGAACAAAATGCTTGAATTTTTCCGTTTCCGGATTGAAGCGATAAAGCCCGCCGCCATAGGTCGATACCCAAAGCATATTGAAACGATCCCAATACAGATTTTCAACGTAAGGGAAGGTTAATGAAGTGGTCTCGCCAATGGTGTCGCCTGGAACATTTCTGTATGTCACAAACTCATAACCATCATACCGGTGTAAACCACCATGGCCACCAAACCACATGAAGCCATAAGGCCCTTGCACAATGCAATTAATATTGTTGCCCTGGCGGCCGCCCGGCAGCACGAACTCATCAATGATGTAGTCTGTATCTGATATGGAAGCAACTGGCTGGCAGAAGTTGTCAATGGAGGTTAATAAAAAAACTAGTACGCCAAGCCATTTCAACCCTTTTTGAAACCGGACGCTAATGACTAAAAGAAAATAAAAATAGGAGTGAGAATTCAAGATTATGCTATGGATTTAATGAGACTTATTGTATCGGTAAGATAATTAAAAAAGTTGTTCCCTGGGTTTCGCGAGTATCCACTTTGATCACTCCACCATGCGCTTT
>JAHEMS010000275.1 GCA_024643595.1 Bacteroidota bacterium | reverse complement strand
CTTGCCAATTTTCCTATCGAAGAGAAGACTTAGTCCTGGATTTTCCGCAATATTTACACTACACAGAAACCGAGATGAAGGCAAAATCACATTTCTCATTGTAAAGTTTATTACCATCCCCAACCCTAATTCATTGTTGTAGCTTGGCGCAAGCTTAAGCATCGCTCTTGGACTTTCATTTACCTCAAAAACCAATATATATCCATTTTCGTCTTTATTCTTTTTTAATGAATAAGTGAGCTTATTAAAATAACGGGCTCCATACATATAATCAATGGCTTCCTTAATGTTGTCAAGGCTAACGGAATCCCCTTTTGCAATACCCGATCTCGACAAGATATCGTTTTTACTTAAAAATTGTAAACCCTTGATTTCAATATCAGTAATTAAAATCTTTTTGGGTCGATTGATTTTTGATATGATTTTAGGTATTAAATTTAAGCGTGCAGCCAGGGCTTTTATTTCATCCATTTGCCGTCTGGCAGCATCTTCACCTAACTGCTGAATTGCTTCTCCTTTTGTGAAATCGCCTGGTCCGAATTTGCCCAGATCAGGTACAATTAAAATATCACATTTGGTTTTTTGTTCGCGTGCATCCACAATTCCAGTCAAAACCATTGAGCGTTGCAAAATGTCAGTCATCGTAAAATTGTCCCCTGGCTCAACATTTTCCTGATACCCCAAATAAACGCCAATAATAATGTCAGCACCCATGTCAACAGCTTCCTGAACCGCGAAATTTCGAGCTACACCTCCATCGACCAACAACATGGAGTCCATTCGAACGGGAGAAAAAACAGTGGGAATTGACATACTTGCCCTGATTGACTTTACCAGATCGCCAGAATTGTGCTCTATTGGTTTACCTGATATTATGTCAACTGACATACAATGAAAGGGTACGGGTAAACTGTCAAAATTCTCATGCGAAGTGAGCGGCCAAAAAAGTTCTGAAAAATAATTCTCAATATTTTGCCCCTCGATTAACCCGGCCGGTAAAATAATTTTCTTTTCTTTTATGGGGATTTCTAAAAGGTATTTCTTCGATTCTCTCTTTTCTAGCATGGCGACCTTTTTCAGATTTTCATCGTCCGTCAATAAGGTTTCCCAGTCGGTATTTTTATTTATTTCGGATAATTCCTCAACAGTATAACCTGTTGCATATAAACTCCCCACAATACTTCCCATACTGGTACCAGTAATTATATCGGGTTTAATTCCGGCTTCTTCCAATACCTTAATTACTCCAATATGAGCCAAGCCTTTCGCGCCACCACCACTTAAAACCAAACCAATTTTAGGCCTCTCTTTTTTTAAGTTTGCTTGCTGTGCAAAACCCTTTGATGCAATGAATAAGCAGATAGTAATGGCGGTGATTTTCAGGATTAATTGTGATATTCGATTCATGATAGTTTGGTTAAAGAGTTCATTAAGCGAAATGGCGATTTCATATATTTCTTGCTTGTTTTCCTTGGAGCGTGATAAGTTGATGGAGTGGATACAAGTCATTTTTTTATAATGTTAAAACTCAATTTTGTAACTGATATTTGGAATGACCAGACCATCGTATCTTGTATCAATTTGGCCTGTTTTCAGGTTGTAATAATCAAAGGCGTATTCTTCCGTGCCACTGGAGTTTAGTACCTGCATTGACCATACCGATGAATATTTAGGCTTGTTTTTTCGATATGAAATGGTGAAGGACCACATGGGTAAATCATCGAGTTTTTCGCTGAAAGCAAGGTTTCCGTCCTTCTCACCATACACCACATCCTTTTGCTCGAGCGAGGCATCCATATCAATCTGCTCCATGCGGTTTCCACCAAGAAAGTTTAGTCTTAGGTTAGCACTAATGGAATTATTTTTGCGCAAGGTCCATTCTTTGCCCGCCATCATGTTAAACACAAAGTTTCGGTTAAATCGCGTGTTTCGCTCGATGCCATCTGCTGCTACATATTTCGAATTGAATAGCGAAGCTGTCAGCATGTAGTAATATCCCTTGCTTATGAACTTTTCGAGCGTGATGTCAATGCCCATATTGTATCCTGTTCCTTCGCTTACAAGTGCCTCGTCAAAAAACAGGGAATTGTTATTGTTCAAAGTAGAAACATAACCATCGGGCACAACCGGTACATTGATGAGTTGCTGGTAATAAGGTTCGATACTGAAATGCAGGTTTTCTGATAGTTTTGCATTATATGAAAAAACGTAGTGAGCCGATTTCATAAAATCGAGGTTCTTGTTAGGCGTTGATCCGTTGTCAGCAACAAAATACACTGATAGCTGCTCCAGGCGGCTATGGAGGCCATAAGCCAATCCAATACTTTGATTGTTGTTGAGGTCGTATTGTAATCCAATGCGTGGTTCGACGGAAGCGTTATTATTCAATAGCAAGTATTGCGCGTTCACACCTACATTTAGATCCAAATTTGGCATCAGCGCTACTTTCGATTGAGAATACAACTGTATAAAATCCGTATTGCCGGTTTGATCTGAAATCTGTACAGGAGCATCACCCTCTACAGGTGATTGTTCCACATTGATGTCAAACGAAAGATGATTGTAACGAATACCGGAACTATTGCTATGCTTATCACCAAATCGTTTTGTAAAATCAGACTGAATGGTCAAACGACTGGAATAGTTTTGAGCAAAGGATTGAGGATGCGCCTGCATCTCATAGTCCAGACGTTCTTCGGCGAAATTCAGTCCACTACCGGAATACGAGAGGCTGCTATTCAAAAAAGCATTGTTGGGCAGACTGATTTTGTGCGATAGAGCAGTAGCATACATATACATGGAAGTTTCCGAGTTATCGCGGTCGTAATTCGATTCCCACTCGCTGCTATCAACAGCATTTGTACTTACCCCATCAAGGGTGCCAATACCCCAAAGAGTAAACGTTCCGCTTTTTTGAGTAGGGAAATTGGTTTTGAAGGCTAGATCCTGGTATTTCAAAATGCCTGCATCATCTGGTAGCATGGGTGCTAATAAGGCCATTGTTGAATTTCGGTAATTTACCAGGTATGAGGCATCCGACTTTTTGCTAAAAGGTCCCTGCGCCATGGCACCTACTCCCAACAATCCGATCTCAAAAGCATATTGTCTTTTATGGGAATTACCGTCGCGCAATTTAATATCGAACACACCCGACGAAGCATTTCCATATTCGGCAGGAAAAGCTCCAGTGTAAAAATCGCTATTACGCATTATCTGGTTGCTGATGCCAGACATCAAGCCACCACCGGAAATGGTTAGGTTTGCAAAGTGGTTAGGATTAGGTACCTCAACACCTTCAATACGCCACAAGAGGCCATCTGGGTTATTCCCTCGTACGGAAATACCATTGGAGCTGAGAGAAGGATTTGCGACACCTGCAAAAGATGTTGCCAGGCGTGCAGGATCATCCATCCCGCCGGCATAACGCTGCGTTTCTTCCACAGTAAATTGACGAGCGCTTACGGTAGCCATGCTGTTCAAAGGAGTTGATTTGTTAACACGGACCACAATCTCGTCGAGCTTTGATGTGCTCTGCAATAGGCCGATATTTAGATCTTTTATCTGACCGGAGCTTATCAACAATTCCTTTATTTCGTAGGTATCATACCCGACCATGGATATTTGGATGGTTTGACGACCAACTTTAACCGCCGGAAGTAGAAAATTCCCATCTTCATCAGAAATTGTACCTACAAAAGGATCAGAATCCTTTATGGTTATGGCAGCAAAGGGTAAGGGCTCTTTTGTTTGGTCATCGAATACTTTCCCACTGATAGTTTGAGTAACGGTTTGAGCCTTTAATTCTGCTGAGGATCCAATTATAATTACACCTAGCACCAAACCCAATACAATGAATTTTGTATTTCGGGTAGCTAGAAATGTGTTGTATTTATGCTTACCAACTTGTACACTTTTTGTGAAGAAAAATTCTTTATCATTGAGGATGATGTAAAGGGCAAACAATGCCAGGACTACTGTTTGAATAACTTTGCTCATGGGATGCGTGGTAAATATTTCATTAAAATATCCTGCCGAGATATGAAAAAGAATCGGCAAAACGATGTTTCGCTTTGCCTTGTAATAGATCCAGTTCATGATGATCACAAAAGGGAAGAGGCTGAGCAGAAAGTTTATTGAGTATATCCAGCCTTCGTTTAGCAAATTGCTGTGGTAGTAATCTTTGATTGTTGACAAGGGTACATGCCAGATTCCCCAAAAAAGTGCAAAAATCATGCAGGTAGCAATGAGCGAATACTTCGAGCGCAGGGCATCGGTGCCATATGAATGCCATGCCAATTCCTCCATTAGTGGAGCAATAACCAGTAAAACCCAGACAGGGAAAACTCCCGATGTAAATGAAAAGGTCTCCGCCAGTTGGAATTGACCTATACTAAAACCAAATAAAAGTGAAACACCCTGGGCCAACAAAATACTCATTGGCATTAGAGTAATGGTGAGTACTAAATAGGTAGATTTAATGTCTTTGAAATTAGTGAGTCGGGATCGTATATCTCGCTGCATAGCCTTTTTACCCTTGGCCAGCAACAAGGTGACAAAAACCGGGGCCAGCAAGCCCATAAAAGCGATAATACTGACCCACTGCTGTATAAGTGCATTGCTGCTTTCGATGTGACTGATGTATCCTGCCAATAACCAAAGTGTCCATGGGATAAGCGTTGATAATCCAAAGAATATTCCTGTTTTTCTGTACATGCTGATGTTCATGATTTCTGTGTTTAAAAGTTTACTTGGCAAATATTCAACAGAAATCAAGACGCTTCGCCCAGACGTGTAAGACTGGACTGTATAGTGGTGCAGACGTGTAGGAATGGACGTATATATTCCTGTATATCAGTTTGTTAATAAAATAGTGGAATCAATAAAATTTTGGAGAAAAAATGGAGATCTATTTATCTAGACCTGCCATATACTGCGAAGGACTTTGCGATTTTAGCTTTTTAAATATGCTGTTGAAGGACGATTTGGAGTTAAAACCTGAATCTAGGGCATGAGCGAGCAATGTGAAATTTTTATTGCTTTGTACCCTTTGGATAAACTCCTCTACTCTGTAACTATTTACAAAATCGTGAAAATTCACCTTTTCGTATTGATTGATGATTTGTGACAAATGATTTGAGGATATGGAGAGTCTTTCTGAAAGCATGTTTAAGTTAAGCTTTGGATCGAGATATAGTTTTTCGTTTTCCATTAAATTCATCAGCTCTCGGTGTTTGGAAACCGCCACTTCTGATTTTAATCCCGACTTTTTGTATTCGCTTTCAATTTTAAACAGCTCCTGTTCACTGGATATGTCATTTGAAAATAAATTCTGCTGACGAATGCCGGAGTAGCCTATATAAACCACAAAAGACACAATGAGCGAATAAAACAAAATATCGGCATTAAAGGGGAATTGAAAGTCCAAAACCT
>JAHEMS010000274.1 GCA_024643595.1 Bacteroidota bacterium | reverse complement strand
GAATTCAAGCGAACCGTACTGGAAGTGATGCGGCAGCCGATGGAGGAAAGGCGTGTTACCATCTCACGAGCGAAAGTTTCCATTGATTATCCGGCTAACTTTATGCTAGTGGCCAGTATGAATCCATGTCCTTGCGGATATTATAATCATCCGGATAAGGAATGTGTTTGTGCACCGGGTGTCGTTCAGCGATATCTGAGTAAAGTGAGTGGCCCTTTGCTCGATCGGATTGATTTGCACGTGGAGGTGGTGCCGGTAAGTTTTGATCAGATGACTGCTCTTCGGAAGAACGAAAGCAGTGAGGAAATTCGTCAGCGCGTAGTCAAAGCAAGAGAAATACAAAGTGATCGTTTTAAAGATCAGAAAAATGTGTATTGCAATGCTATGATGCCCTCCAACATGGTGAAAGAAATTTGTGTGATCAATGATGCCGGTCGCACGCTATTGAAAACAGCAATGGAACGATTAGGTCTTTCGGCAAGAGCTTATGATCGTATCTTAAAAGTATCACGCACCATTGCGGACTTAGCAGGCACAGCAGATATTAAAATTGAGCATCTTGCCGAAGCGATACAGTACAGAAGTTTAGATCGGGAAGGGTGGGCAGGTTGATTGTATTGTTAGATGAGAATACACATTTGCAATCATAATATTTATGTTTAACCCATTTTATGAGTTCAGGACTGCAACAAGAATTACTTATTATAAAAATTCATAGTCCTTTCTGGGCCAATGGTACAGAATGATTTTACCATTTCTTCTGCTCTGTCCATGATGGAAGGAAGTTCTTTAATTTCTTCTTGAGAAAAATTACTAAGTACAAAGTCAACTTGTTGGCCCCTTTGAAAATCATTGCCTATGCCAAATCGAAGACGGGTATATTCCTGTCCACCTATAATTTCTTCTATATTTTTTAACCCATTGTGCCCTGCTGCACTTCCCTTGGTGCGCATCCGCAAGGTGCCGTATGGAAGGGCAAGATCATCAACGACTACGAGCAGGTTTTCTTTGGGTATTTTCAATTCCTGCAGCCAGTAAGCGATGGCTTTTCCACTCAGGTTCATGTACGTATTGGGCTTGATCAGGTGAATATGCCTTCCTTTAAATTTTAACTCAGCCTTATCGGCCAGGCGTTGGGTGGTAAATTCAATTTTATGATTATCTGCAATGCGGTCGAGCACCAAAAAGCCAATGTTGTGCCTGGTGAGTTCATACTCTGGGCCAATATTTCCTAAGCCGGCGATTAGATACTTCATCAATTCAAAGGAACAAAAAATCCCGTGCTGATTATATCAGAACGGGATTCTTGTATTGGGAAAATGAAATTACTTTTTCTTTTCGTCTTTCTTAGGTGCTTCCACTTTTTTAGCATCCGCGGCAGGAGCGGCTGCAGGTGCAGCGCCAGCAGCAGGAGTTTCTGCAACCGTTTCCTCAGCCAACTTAGCAGCGCGAGGCACTTCCACGACCGCAATAGATGATTTCTTCGGATCTAGGAATTCGAGCTTGTCAACCTTCATATCACCCACTTTTACTGAGTGATGGAAATCAAGTTCAGAACAATCTACATCCACATGGTCGGGCATATCTTTAGGAAATGCATACACTTTCAGTGATGCTCTTTTGCGTACCAAAGCGCCACCCTTGGAAACCCCTGGAGCCAAACCCACCAAACGGGTAGGAATATCCATTTTAATTTTGCGGTCTTCGCTAATACGGAGGAAATCAACGTGCAGAATAATTTCACTCACCGGATGAAATTGTACTTCCTGCATGATGGCCTGACACTCTTCACCTTCAATATTTAAATGCACGAAATGTGCTTCATTGGTGTAGATAAGATCACGGAATAAAATCACGGGTGAATAAAAATGCACCTGTTCATTGCCTCCGTAAAGTACGCATGGCACATTTCCTTCTTCACGGACTTTCTGGGCGTCCGTCTTGCCGAGATTTGCTCTTCGATACCCTATAATCTCGATGGTTTTCATAATTTGTTTTTGTTTTAATTTATTGATAGTTGATTATAAACGAATGAATAGTGAGCTTATGGATTCATGATCATGAATCTTGCGAATTGCCTTAGCGAAAAGATCAGAAACCGTAAGCACTTTTATTTTAGGTGACTGTCCTTTCAATGGAATGGTATCAGAAACCACTAATTCCTCTAACACAGAATTATTTACGGTTTCGTAAGCATTGCCTGAAAGTACTGGATGGGTACAAATTGCACGAACGGTATTGGCTCCCTTTTCCTTCAGTAGTTCCGCTGCCCTACAAATTGTGCCAGCAGTATCTACCAAATCATCTACCAGTATGACGTCTTTGCCTTCTACTTCTCCAATCAATCGCATGGATTCGATCTTGTTGGCTTCCCTTCTGTATTTATCGCATACGGCAAGGTCGGCTCCAAAGAATTTTGCAAAACTTCTCGCCCGCTTGATGCCACCCACATCGGGTGATGCAAACATAATATCTTTTAAGCCGAGTGATTTCAAATAAGGTACGAAGATGTAATTACCATCCAGGTGATCAACCGGTATATCAAAAAATCCTTGAATCTGATCAGCATGTAAATCGCAGGTCATGATACGATTGGCACCGGCAGCGGATAAAAGGTTGGCAATCAGCTTCGCAGCTATAGCCACCCTGGGCTTATCTTTTCGATCCTGTCGTGCATAACCGAAGTAGGGAATAAGCACATTTACGTTTAGTGCGCTAGCTCTCTTAGCGGCATCAATCATGAGCAAGAGTTCCATAAAATTATCGGCAGGTGCAAAGGTGGACTGCACGATAAAAACATCATGGCCTCTCACAGATTCACCAATAAATGGGGACATTTCCCCATCGCTAAATTGTTGATAATTGACTGTCCCGAGCGGTTCGCCATAGGCATGGGCAATTTTTTCCGCCAGGTAGGTGGTAGCGCGTCCGGAAAAGATTTTTACTGCCATGCTATTTATTCTTTAAAAATTAAATCCCGGCTTTTAACCCGGGATTTTGTTGCCCGACCAGGGCTCGAACCTGGACTTTCTTGAATCAAAATCAAGCGTGTTGCCAGTTACACCATCGGGCAATCATTAACCCCTTAAAAAAGGGTTCGCAAAGGTAGAATTATTTTTTAAAAGAGAAACCTGAATTTCACTGATTTTAAAGGAAAAATACCTTTCCAGTCAATTACAGGTCATTATCATTTACTTGGGCAGTGGTGCCCTCAGTAAATCCCTCCGCCATGAATCGATACTTATCCAATATGGAAATTACGGCGTTACGGAGATGACGCTCACTGTTAAAATTAATACCTCCGTATATGGTGGTTGCATATCCTTGCCATATTGATCGATTTTGACGTCTATCAAAAAACTGAATAAGCAGCGTTCCGGTTTTCAAATCCAGTTTCTTTGCATCATACTCGATGTCTGTATTCTGGGATTTTATCCAATCCTCAATGTCTGGTTGGTTATATCCATTAAATCGAAGACTATCGGCATACATTTTAAAGCCAATGATCAAGTGGGGTTTATTGTCTGTTTGCCTGTACCCCAGAAATTTCATTCGGGATACAATGGACTTTTCAATCACCTCATTGGTCATTGTGGTGTCGCTCAATCCAACGGGCCGCATTATTTCAAAAGTTCTGTACTTTTTGAAATTTCCCCTATAGCTGTAGTCATATTCAACGGGAAGTTCCTTATATCCTAAGCAGGAGGATAGGATAAGTACAATAAAAACCGGAAAGTAAATTTTTTTCATAGGCTTTTTGTAATCGATTGAAAAGGTAGACTAAAATAGATTTAGAAGCAACACCCCATTCTAACAATGACCTTTGACGAAGGTTCAAAAATGGAACTTCCAACACTTTGGCGTAATTTAGACTCTCATTTTGAGACATGCCAACATATAATCAAACTATCGGAGCGAGGTATCACATCTTCAACAGTCTGTTTCTGCAACTGCCTTATCATAATGTATTTAGAACGGGGACGCTTTTACCTTTGCTTCAGCAATATTGTGAAACAGGATTTGAAGAGGGCAAATCCGCCATCGAAATCCTAAATCAATTTTTTCAGGATTTCACCCCCGGATCAAATCAAAGTGAGCAATTTGACTTATTGTTTAATATCATTCAATATGTGGAAAGACAGGTAGCCTTGTTTGACTCTATTGAAGATTCTGCTTTTGAACAAATAAATGATCTTACTGGCAAGGGTACTATTTCTTCGCTGCTGCTTCAGGCAAAATTTGAAAATAAAGAGGAAGCGCTGGCAAAACGTCTTGAAGATTTCAGTCTTCGTCCGGTTTTAACAGCTCATCCCACACAATTCTATCCTGGTCATGTGCTTGGGATACTTACTGACCTTGAAAAATCGATTAGGTCAAATGAGTTAGAGAATATTAATTTATTCATGCAGCAATTAGGTAAAACAGGTTTCATAAATGATACCAAACCAACGCCATATGATGAGGCAATCACACTTTGTTGGTATTTAGAGAATGTTTTTTACCATGCAATCCCACAAATTATTGAAAAGCTGGCTAATGGTCTTGACATACCTCTTTCACAGTGGAAAAATGATCGACTAATTGTTATCGGGTTCTGGCCCGGAGGTGACCGTGATGGAAATCCGTTTGTGACAAGCGAAATCACTGTAAAAGTTGCAGCCCGCCTCCAAGAATCAATTTTAAAATGCTATTACAGGGACGTCCGCGCGCTACGAAGGAGGCTTACCTTCAAAGGTGTTGATAAAATAATGATCGACATTGAGCGTAAAATTTACAACTGGGTTTTTGGGACAACAAAAGGATATGATCACGTGGAAGCGCTTTTGCTGGACTTGCGCTCGGCAAGAAAACTTTTGGTGAACGATCATGATGGTTTGTTTTTGGACCTGCTGGATTCCTTTATACTGAGAGTAAAACAATTCGGATTTTATTTTGCAAGCCTGGATATTCGGCAGGACAGCCGTAAACATCATTATGTATGGATTCAAATCCTGAACGAATTATCGCGCCTGGGCAAAACTATTTCTGGGGTTGAATTTGAAAATCTTTCCATGAAGGAACAGATCAGTTATTTATTGAATCTTAAGGATTTGCTGGATTTAAATTCAGAGGATCCACTGGTAGCAGAGACACTAAATAGTATCAGAGCGATTCAATCAATACAGGAGAGCAATGGCAAAACAGGAAGTCATCGATACGTAATTAGTAATTGTCAAAGTGCGTTGCATATCATTGAAGTATATGGATTGGCCAAGTTACTTATCGGAACCGATGATGGATTAGAATTGGATGTTGTTCCACTATTTGAAACAATTGATGACTTGGCGCATGCGCCCTCCATAATGGAACAATTGTACCAGGTGGATGAATACAGGAAGCACTTACATCGAAGAAGCAATCATCAAACCATTATGCTTGGGTTTTCTGATGGC
>JAHEMS010000273.1 GCA_024643595.1 Bacteroidota bacterium | reverse complement strand
CATGTGGCCCAGAATGATGGCTCTGTATTTGGTTCGGGCTCGCATGATAAAACTGGTCGACATTGTCAAGCAACAGATCCAAATGGGAAGTTGGATATTGCTCATGACGCAGGCTATTGGTTACGTGATGAAAACGGAAACCTAACCAAAGCCTTTAAACATATCTGTTGGGATGGATGCATGTTTCCGAATGAAGTGATGAATCGTCAACAAACCTGGAATGATATTCTCGCTACCATGATCAAGGTACGGGAGTTGCACGGATGGTATGAGGCGTAATTTTTTTATGGAATTGAATGATTAACAAAAACGATTTTTATTATGAGTGATAAGAAAGCATTAAGGATTGGATTGATTGGCACTGGATTTATGGGTAGAACACATTCCAATGGGTATAATCGAATTGGTAATTTTTTTCCAGGACTGGCCTATCGACCAATACTGAAAGTAGTTTGTGCACGCAGTGAAGATAAGGTCAAAGCATTCGCTGAACAATGGGGCTATGAGTCTTTTGAAACAGATTGGAAGAAAGTAATTGCACGCAATGATATTGACGCCATTGATATTTGCACACCAAATGATACACATGCTGAAATTGCCATCGCGGCAGCTGCGGCAGGGAAAATGATTTTGTGCGAAAAGCCTTTGTCACGAAACTTGGTCGAAGGGCAAAAAATGGTGGACGCGATAAAAAAAGCAAAAGTACCTAACACGGTGTGGTATAACTATCGTAGACTCCCTGCTGTAACATTAGCGAAGCAAATTATTGATGCGGGTAAACTCGGAAAGATATTTCATTATCGGGCAAACTTTTTACAAGACTGGACGATCAGTGCTGACCTTCCTCAGGGAGGAGCCGGTCTATGGCGTCTTGATGCTGATGTTGCCGGTTCTGGTGTTACAGGCGATTTACTGGCGCATTGTATCGATACAGCCATGTGGCTCAATGGCGGCATCAAAGATGTATCGGCCATGACGGAAACATTTATTAAAGATCGCATGCATCAATTGACCGGTAAAGTGCAGAAAGTAGGAATTGATGATGCATGTCTATTTCATTGCCACTTTGAAAACGGCTCACTGGGCCTGTTTGAATCTACCCGATATGCACGTGGCCATAAAGCCTTATATACGTTTGAGATCAATGGTGAGCATGCTTCCATTCGTTGGGACTTGCACGATCTGAATCGTCTTGAATATTTTGATCATAGAGATGAATCTACTGTACGTGGCTGGCGCTCTATCCATGTTACGGATGGTGATCAACCTTACATGGATAAGTGGTGGGTTCCTGGCTTAGGAATTGGTTATGAACACAGCTTTATTCACCAGGTAGCTGATTTTCTGAAAAGCCTAGAAACGGGTGAGTCCTGTGCCCCAACTTTTCAGGATGCCTTCGAAACACAAAAGGTATGTGAGGCAGTGATTGAATCTGCCAATTCCAGGAGTTGGAAAGATACAGGTGTCGCTTGGAAAGGTTAGTCGTCCTTAAATTCGATTTCAGAGATTAAACTTCAGGATTGATTTAAATTTTGATTGCTGAATGAAAAGTTTATTGGGCCTGTTCACCTTATCCTTGGTAATCTGTAATCCTTAAGCTATGCGATGGTAAATTACAACAAACGATTCATTCTGCTGGTGACGCTAACCGCTGCCATGGGCGGTTTTCTTTTTGGTTATGACTGGGTGGTTATTGGGGGTGCAAAATCATTCTATGAGCCTTTCTTTGGCCTCACATCGGCAACACAAAAAGGGTGGGGCACAAGCTCTGCTCTGATTGGTTGTATGGGCGGTGCATTGGCTTGTGTTTTTTTGGCCGATAGGTATGGACGAAAGCGACTTCTTATTTTAGCCGGATTTCTGTTCTCGCTGTCAGCCATAGGCACTGCGTTGGCGACTACTTTTTTTTGGTTCAACTTTTACCGTATCGTGGGTGGTATTGCCATGGGGATTGCATTGAATCTTTCTCCGATGTATATCGCGGAAATTGCTCCCCCTGAAAAAAGAGGAATGTATGTTTCCATCAATCAGTTGTTGATTATGATTGGCGTATTGATGGCCCAGCTCGTAAACTGGCGAATTGCACTGCATGATACCGCACTGGGTGTAGATGCCGGCAACCATGCCATTGCATCAAGTTGGAGTGGCTTATATGGATGGCGCTGGATGTTTGCAGCTGAAACATTACCCGCATTGATTTTTTTTCTGCTCATGTTTTTTGTTCCTGAAAGCGTCCGTTGGCTTGTTAAAAATGGGCAGATCAAGCGGGCGGAACAAATACTTATAAGAATTGGAGGTGTGGAATATGCGGTTGGTCAAATAAATGATGTAAGTTCTACCGTATCCCGCGAAGATGTAGATCATGTTGATTTCAAACAGTTATTGAGTGCCCGCATATTAAAATTTGTAGGGTTAGGTGTTTTCTTATCTTTTCTTCAGCAATGGAGTGGATTGAATGTGGTCATCTATTATGCGGCTGACATTTTTCAGGCAGCCGGATACAACTTGCGACAAATGATGTTGAACATTGTCGTAATAGGTTCTGTGATGGTATTGTCGGTGGTGATCACCATGCTTACTGTTGATAAATTAGGAAGGAAAACATTATTGCTTTTCGGAACTTCTTCTATGGCGATAGTATACGCTTTGATTGGATACTGCTTTTATTCAGATTATACCGGTCGGGTCATCGTGCTTTTAGTGCTTGCCAATGTGATGTTTTATTCCATTACTTTGGCGCCGTTGTTGTGGGTCGTTCTATCCGAAATATTTCCTAATAAAATCAGAGGAGCCGCTATGTCAATCGCTGCTTTAGCACATTGGGTTGGAAATTTTTCACTAACGTTTACTTTTCCCGCCATCAAGGAAAATTTAGGTTGGGCAAATAATTTCTGGCTCTATGGTATGATATGCGCAGTTGGTTTCATCGTGCTCTATTTCATATTGCCTGAAACTAAAGGAAAAACATTGGAAGAGATTGAGCGACAGATTGTGAAGGATTAGTATGAATGGCGCTAATCATATTCTCGAACGCATCCACCTCATAGACTATTCCGCAAACCCTAAATATGTACAGGTGGTTGATTCCATTAAACAGGCTGTACTGGAAGGCCATTTGGAAATCAATGATACATTGCCTTCTATCAATGAGTTGAGTTTTGAACTGGGCGTTTCCCGCGACACTATTGAAAAATCGTATCGTAAATTAAAGGGTGATGGCATCCTTGGCTCGATTCCGGGGAAGGGATTTTTTATCAAAAGTACTCAAATCGAAAAACAGTTAAAGGTATTTCTCCTGTTCAATAAGCTCAGTGAACACAAGAAAATCATTTACGATGCTTTCGCAGAAACCCTGGGAGACAAAGCGGCTATCGACTTTTATATTTATAATAACGACTTTTCTATTTTCAAAAAACTTTTGAATAGTCATGTTGGTGATTATTCACATTATGTAATTATTCCTCATTTCATCGAAGGTCACGAACGCGCTTATGAATTAATTGACTCGCTGCCGAAAGACAAGCTTTTATTGCTGGATAAATTGATTCCTGAGATAAAAGGTGAATATGCAGCTGTCTACGAAAATTTTGAGAAGAATATTTACGATGCCTTAGAGGAGGCATTGCCGCAACTTTCAAAATATCATTCCATCAAATTGATTTTTCCTAAGCACACCTATTATTCCGATGATATTATTAAAGGACTAAAGCGATTCTGTGATCAGTTTGCCTTTAACTGCGCCGTCATTCATGAGTTGAAAAATAGTACTATTGAAAAAGGAACTGTTTATATGAATGTTATGGAACGAGACCTTGTTCTTCTGATTGAAAAAATTCTTGAACAACAATTAGTGGTAGGGCAGGAGGTGGGAGTTATATCATACAATGAAATTCCGTTAAAGAAAATTATCCTGAATGGGATAACCACCGTATCTACTGATTTTCACTGGATGGGCAAAAGAGCGGGTCAGCTGATTTTGGATAACTCCAGGGATCATGTTGAGGTTCCTTTTTACCTAACCTTGCGTAATTCATTGTAGCACGTGTGTCGTTTTAGCGGATTCGTAATTGCCCATGATTTCATTACAGGACATTCATCATTGAACATACATGCAGAAGCCTGTTCCGGTAGTTTCTATCACCAGTGGTGATTGGGTGAAGTTCGTTACTTTTATCTCAAACTGTTTTTCATCATTACCGCAATCAGTCTTGAAATCAGTATCTGTATGCTCATCAGAAAGTTGCGTGAACAAAAGATTTTCCTCATCAACTAATGCCTGTGCTATAGATTCGATAAAAATAAATTTCTTTTCAACGAGGTTATAAATAAAGAGTGTTGTACTCTCGGGAGTCCCATCTCCTTCAAAAAAAAGATGGCTTCCTTTCTTACCCATAAAAAAAAGTGCTCTTCCTAATTTTATGGATGCAACGGACTGACTATTTTTCTGGATGGATAGGATAGTTTCGTCCTCACCATTTTCAAAACCAACACTGATCTTATCATCAAAAAGATAAGTTGCCACATTGCCCTCGTTTTTCTTTTGGCACGTCTCAGTGCCCTTAAATAATCCTGATTCAGATAAGAAATCCTGTTGTTTGAATTTACCATATTTCATGTCTGACGCAGTTGGAACATTTTTATATTGCTGCTTATCAAACCGAATTGAGTGGTATACGGTAATACTATCATTTTGACGATAAGGTATGAGAATATGTTGGGCGTTATTTTCAACCAGGAAAGAAACCGGTGTATCGGTAGAGTTGTATTGTACAAGTGTGCTCATATTTCCCGGGAAAATAGGTGCAGGAGTAATCTCTCCATGGCGAAGAGTGAAGGCGGTAAGAGCACCATATTCATCAACCTGAGATGAGGAGCCTCCTCCATTCAATATGTAAACGGTTTCACCCATGTCGTTCTTAAGTTGATATATTTTGTTAAAATAAAATGGACCTTTATCAAACTCCAGTTTTTTGGACCTGATTTCAGTATCCACCTTGTAAACCGCTAATGCCTGGTAATCAAAACTACTTCCGCCAAGCCGGCTGTCCCACGAAAAGACAGTCAATTTCCCATCCGTTGAATTAGCGCGAAAATAGCCATTGGTATTTGGCGGTAGATGATTTGAAGATTCTAATATAGAAGGATCTTTTATTGAGTTGAGTACCGCTTCTATGCTCGTGTTGGTTGACGTCAGACATTCGCTGTCATTGGCTGAACAGGCTTCAAGCTTATTAAAGAGTGAATCAATGGTTGTTTGAAATTTCTCAGGAGTAACCCCGACCAATGTGGTGGATGATAAATCGACAGAATTTACTGTATGATTGGAGGGGGGCGAACATCGATTGCAAATTATTAAAGTAAATACAGCAATTACCAGGGATCGATCCATATTTATGTATTTGAAAAAATTGATGACCGAATGACTATTTGATTACTTTGAA
>JAHEMS010000272.1 GCA_024643595.1 Bacteroidota bacterium | reverse complement strand
CATCCGATGAACATCCGATAAGAAGCAGGACAAACACACACATTGAATATTTCATTAGAGTCGTTATTAAATTTGAATCACCAATTATCTTCATTATAAGTACGCTGTTAAATTAAATATAAACAATTACCGGCGTATCATGTCGCTGATTCTCTTCGCGGTTCCGCCAGGCTAGTTCTGGCCTCATCAATATGGTTCAGAATTTCGTTCCTTAACTGCAACATCTTGCTTTTGTTTTCAGCATGCACAAAAAAGTAATAATGCAGAACGCGGGCAAATCGTTTGACTTCAGTCCAATAGTACATGGCGATATATCCCGCCACAATGAACAGCAACAATAGTAAGGCCGTATACCAAAACTCATTAGAAATGTAGGTTCTGAATAACCAGATTTGAAGCGGATAGAAAACGGAGAATGTAATCAAACCGGCAAACATTTGCACAGAAGTTTTATACTCGATGTCCAGCCTTGACATGTTAAATAGCTGCGATGGAAGAATATAAGGGATGTAATTGGTGGCTACCCCAAAAATATAAACCGGCAAAAGCAATATAAATTGAAGACTGTAACCTACGATAATTCCAATTTTACTTTTCTTCATAAATGAATCCGTGAAAAACCCCGTCGTTAAATTTTCAGATTTGAGAGAAGCAAAAAATTGTTGTGTTTTTTCCTCTATGTTTTGATAAAGTGTACGATCCAGCTGATGCACGTGGTGAAGTGCTTTTGAAAGTTGATTCCTCAGCGCGAGTGAGCGTTTTGGGTTAATGTGCAAATCTGCTTCCGGTTCGGAATAAGCCGTATAGAATTTATGGGCTTTCACCAGGAAATCTTCCTGCTCTTTTCCATCGGTATGCGGTATATTTTTAGCCAACGCGCCTTTGATCGCTTCCGTCAATTTCCTAACACACTCCAGCTCATCAGCTTGATAGAGTTCTTTAAACCCTTCTAATAAGATTGGTTCGGATATGGTAACCGAGATCATGCTCCTGAACTGAATCGAATCTGAATAGTCCAACGTGACTGGAAGTATTCTTAGTTTCCCTTTAAAATTCTTTAGCGCTTCATAGCTTAGGGCAATCCTGGCAGCACCTGTTTTTATTTCTCTTAATTTGAGTTCATAATAGCTACTCCCCTCTGGAAATATCAGTAACATATTTCCTTCGCTCAGGTATTGATGACATCTGTAAAACGCTTCATTATTGTCCGGCTTTTCTCCCGGAAGCACATCCTTCTTTCTATATATTGGAATGACATGAAAATAGCGCAATATGGAGGCCAACAATTTATTGGTAAATATTCCTGCATTGCCAACAAAGCCAATCCTTTTATTTGTAATAGAAGCTACAATTAAAGGATCCATAAACGTGTTGGGGTGATTGGATACAATAATGAGTGGGCCTGCATCAGGGATATTTTGTTTGCCGGTGACAACAATACTTTTGAAAAATACGGATAGCAGTAATTTTATCAACTGCTTTAATAGGTGATAGATCACGCCACGCTTTTCTTTAGGTTTACAAATTGAAGAATAATAAACCCGGCAATGAAGAATATGGACATAAACACCATGCTATTGCGCATGCTTCCTGTAATCTGGTCTATTAAGCCGTATGAGAAAGACCCTATAACAATGGCCAGTTTTTCAGTGATATCATAAAAACTAAAAAAGGAGGCTGTGTCTTTATTTTCGGTTGGGATAAGTTTTGAATACGTTGATCGAGAAAGTGATTGGGTTCCCCCCATAACAAATCCGAGAAAGGCTGCCAGGTAATAAAAGGTAATTTTATCTTTCAGAAAATATCCGGTTATACAAATCAATATCCAGACAATCAATGCCAACCCTATCGCAAATCTGTTCCCTCTTAAGGTTGATATCCATGCGAATAAAAAGGCTCCACCAATAGCCAATACCTGTAAGATCAAAACCACAAAAATCATTTCGTCCGCTTGCATCCCGATTTCTTTGTCGCCAAACAAAGGCGCCAGCAGCATTACCGTTTGCACCCCCATGGAGAACATAAAAAAGGAGGAAAGAAAACGACTCATTACCTTACTTCCTCCCACAACTCCCAGCACTTTTCTTAATTCCTTGATTCCTCTGCCAAGCGTATTGAAGGTGATCGGATTTCCTGTCGATCTGTCCTTTAAATAATAAAATGCGATCTGTGAAAACCCCAGCCACCAAATGCCCACAAGGATAAAACCAAATTGCGTTGCTGAACTACCATTTGAAAACCCAAAGACATCGAAGTTCATGAATAGCGCCAGGTTCACCCCCAATAAAATAACACTGCCAGAATATCCCATGGCAAAACCTTTAGCGCTTACTTTATCCATCATGTCAATAGTAGCAACCTCCGGTAAAAATCCATTATAGAAAACCAGCGATCCTGCAAATCCGATGCTGGCCAGCACAGCGCACATAATTCCATATTCAATATTTTCCCCTCTGAAAAAGTATAGCCCTATACAAGCCATCGACCCCATATAAGTAAAGAACTGCATGAATTGCTTTTTCTTTCCCCCATAATCAGCAATGCCGGAAAGAATTGGGGAAAGCACAACGATGACCAGGAATGAAAACGATATTGCATAAGAGTATAGAACAGAATTCTTTATTTCCATTCCAAAAAACCGAACCATTTCTCCACCGAATGCTTCTTGGGTGGTGCTTAGATAATATATAGGAAAGATAGCGGTGGTAACAATTAGGTTATATACTGAATTAGACCAATCATAGGAAGCCCAGGCATTGATCAGTCTTTTATTATTTTTTTCGAGCATGTTATGGGTATAAAATTCTTGATTATAAAAAGGCTCAGGCACAATGAATACCTAAGCCTTAATTGATTCTGGAGTGATAATAGAAAATTACTTCACCACATTTTTTATCGTTGGTGGTTGTGCATCCTGACTATCGCGTGTATTTTTCTGGACAGTAATCGCTCCGAAGATAGCCATCAAAAATCCAAAGGCATAAAATCCTTTTTCACTGGGCAATAACTCGGCATTCCATAATCCAATTGCCAATAATAAAATACTAAGAATGACAGAGAACCAACTTATGCCATAGTAAATATCCGTTACCGGAATACCTTCCAATCGATCGCGCACAGCTTTTTGAAGAGAGATTACCGCGAAAAGTCCGTACATTAAAACAGTAAAATAATAGCCTTTTTCATTCAAGAGCATTTCTGCTCGCCACAGGCCAACGAGAAAGCCGATCATTCCTACTCCAAGAGCAATCCATGAGGAAGCCACAAAAGCTGCTGAGGGTTTTTGATTCATAAGTATGGGGTTAGTGTCTGACCAAGATAATAATATTCTGAAAAAATTTCAATTCCAGGTCTGATAATGCTTGACCAGACTGTGGCTAATCAAAGGCTTTTCATCTACCTTAAATGCGCGGTTTATCGATTTAGCTTGGTGTAGTTGGCGTAGATACCAAGAATTACTAAATTAAGATTATAATCGATGAACGATTGATGAGAAAAGGTCTAATCAAAAAAATAGGTATTGCCATCATAATTCTTGCCCTTGCTTTTGCTGCGTATACCTATTTTAAAATTTCAATAAACCTCGGTGAAAAAGAAGATGCCTGTTTTGAAGGATTGGCTCAAAAGTTTAATAATGGAACTTCTCCGGAAACATTATTTCAGCAAGAACTGGAAAATTTACAAGTGCTGGTTGAGCGTAGTCTGGTGGCACGTTCAGAAATGCTGGAAGTTTCAAACCGGTTAAGATATCATAGTGACACTCCTTTGACCAGCCGAGATCTTGTCACCTTAAAAAGTGGCACTGAAGCATACCTTGAAATACGGGAAGAGTTGTGGAACATCGCCAATTCATACGAGTGTGCTGCAGAGGCATCAGCAGCATCTTTATTGAAATATAATATCAACTCAATTCTTCGACTCAAAGGCCTTATGCTTTCTTTAGGCGCTGCACTTACTCTCTACGATAATTACTTGTTAGGAACAGTCCTGTTTGAAAAAGATAATCGATTGAGAAAAATCATTAATGATCCTGACATGGGATTTGGGCTGGTGTCTAATAAACTTGAAGAAATGACCTTAGCGGCAAACTCCATTGAAAACAGACACCGGATAAGGAGGGCTATTACTTTTTATGAGAAGGAAAAATCATCGATCGGAAATGTCAATGAAGATTCGGATTTTTCTTACCTCATGTTCTTAATTGAATCAAGCCCTTCATACAATTATGTAAAAGAGATCAGGATTCGTAATGTGGCCTCTAAAAAACTGGAGGCGTTTGAAACAATCTTGCAAGATCTGGCAACTGACGCCACTTCAGAAACCTTTGAAACAATAAGTGGATTATTTGGTAATACCATCGGTTTGTATGAATCAAGAAAAGGAAAATTATATGGTGACCGAAATGCCAAGCAAAAAATTCAATCGGTGCTTAAGCCACTGGATATCTTATTGGAAAAAACACCCTTCCGGCTTACCGACAAGTTAATCCCCGGGCACTTCGGGCATGTCGCCATTTGGACAGGAACCAAAACAGAACTTATCGAAGCCGGGGTGTGGGACAACCCAATGATATCACAATACGCTAAACTTATTAATGGAAGTTCTGATCCCAATTCAAAAGACGAGCATCAAATCATTGAGGCCTTAAGAAATGGCGTTCAATTAAGTACACTCGATCAATTTATGAATATTGATGACTTTGCTATCCTTCGTCCATTATTTGATGAGAAATCCAAGGAAGTACTTACCCGGGAAGCGTTGATCATGGCCTTTAGGCAAGTGGGGAAAAAATATGATTTTAATTTTGATGTTAATACCACTGATCGAATTGTATGTTCTGAATTGGCCTATGTTTCATTCCCTTCCGTTGACTGGCCAACACAAAAAACATTAGGCCGGTATAATATTAGCCCCGACAATGTCGCTCAGCTAGCCTGGAACAACGTGCCCCTTAAGCTTATCCTGTTTTATCACGATGGCCAACTGGTGGATGAATATATACAGCTTGAGACCATGAAGGCCCTGATGTCCCAATAGATTAGCTAAACGTGAACCCCTAATATTGAATATGACTGTACTTAAAATATTATTAGCAAATAAGAGGTCAATGGAGAACAAAGATTCAACTCCAACAAAAGTTTAAAGCTATCAACCAGATACTAGGATTTAACATACCACATATACGCATGGAAAAGAATACCCCCGCCACAATGGCACCAGCACATAAAGAGATTCCCGGCAATCCTTCCGTTGCAAAATCCAGCAAGCACAAATTGAATGATCGCTCCAATGGTAACCCTCTTCGGGTTCTTTCCGAAGCAGACTGGAAATTCTGGATTAATAATGGATATATCGTTATTAAAAATTCTGTGCCAAGAGAAAACTGTGAGCGACTCGCAAAACTACTGTGGGAGTTTGAAGAAAAAGATCCGAATGACCCCAATACCT
>JAHEMS010000271.1 GCA_024643595.1 Bacteroidota bacterium | reverse complement strand
AGGGGAATTCTGGGATCTAAACCGAAATAAACCTGTAAGAGCGGAATTGCATCGGGTTTCTGGTAGTAGTGAATTAAAACGAGATATTATTATCCGTAAAGGGAATAACCTCTCGCTTAAAGCAGATCAGGAAGGAACCTATTTGGTTGCATTTCAAAGTAATTCCGCCTTCATCGAGATGGGTAGCGAAGCGTTCAATGAATACCTCAAGGAGGATGGTTTGGAAGATATTTTGAATGAACGAAAGAAATTAAATCAATTGGATAAAGACTCAAAAGAATATTATACACGTTTTGCAAAACTGTTGGTTCAGGTGGGAGACAACAAGGATGACACATTCAAAAAAGTGATTGGTTTTCAATATGAGATTATTCCAGTCCAAAATCCGTATAGGTTGAAAACAGGCGATTACCTTCAGTGCCAGGTATTTTTTGAAGGTAAACCAGCATCACATTCATTAGTGAAAGTTTGGAGTAAAATTGAAAACACTACTTTTCTGCAAAATATCTATACGGAGAAAGACGGCACTATTCGGTTTCCTATAAGCACCCGTGGTGAATGGATGGTGAGTAGTGTAAAAATGATTAAGTCGGAAATGGAAAATGCCGACTATCACAGTTTGTGGGCAAGTTTAGTTTTTGGAATTTAAAAGGATGAATGATATAATTTCTTCTGACAAAGCACCCGAACCGGTTGGACCCTACCCGCATGCGCGGAAAGCCGGCAATCTTCTTTTTCTTTCCGGTGTCGGTCCGCGCACAAAAGGATCAAATGATATCCCTGGGGTTACATTCGATGAGCATCGAAATGTTATTTCATACAATCTTGAAGAACAATGTCATGCGGTGTTTCAAAATGTTCGCTATGTGTTGGAAGCCTCTGGATCTCAATGGGAAAATCTAATAGATATTACGGTGTATCTCACCAATATGAAAGAGGATTTTCCGGTATTCAATAAAATTTATGCTGAGTACTTTCCCAATCAAGCAACACAGCCATGCCGAACTACGGTTGAGGTGAATGCATTACCTACTCCCATAGCCATCGAATTAAAATGTATTGCTACTGTTTAAGATTTATTCGATGATAAACCGTGGTGCGGACGGCATGTCGCAAAATGAAAGCCTGATCAGTAATTTGTTGAAGTTGATTCAGATAACCGGATTCAATAGACCAATGCTTATTAAGCATTATCTCCAATGAAGTAGAAATCCTGTTCTGATCAAATGTCCTTGCTACAACACCCGAATTCAGCATTAATTCATCCGAAAGTTTGAGGGTGAGCGCCTGTTTGTTATGGAATTTCACAATTGGTTTACTATATAAAATCCGGAAGCGATGGCGCCAATTAAAATGATAACCATCTAATATAATTTGTTTGTCATTATTATGAATGAAGCGCTCATCCAGTCTGTACCTGAATTGAAACTGAGCATCCCTACCGGACTTTTTAAATAATGATATTTCCTGCCAAGGTCTCCATTCACCAATGGATAGCGTTTGGAAACTGGTTGATGTTGTATGGGTCGAGTTATAATTCATGCCCGCTGCAAATTCCAGCCATGGTTTAACTCGATAATGTAAATGAATATGTGCGAAAAATTGGGCTTGGCGCCAGGGATTGAGCCTTCTGCGTTCATCAAACTCGGTATGCAATGCAAATTGCTTATTGAGTTGTGCCTGATTATAATACCTAATCCATACTTGCCATTGCTTTATATAGGTATTTTGACTTTTTGATTGGAAGGAGAGCCCCAATAATAAAATCAGACAACATGTAAATGACTTCACTACACCGAAAAACTTTCACCGCACCCACAGGTGCGGCTAGCATTTGGATTAATAAATTGAAATCCTTTTCCATTTAGGCCATCCGAAAAGTCGAGGGTAGTACCAAGGAGATATAACAAACTCTTTTTGTCAACCAGTATTTTTACGCCCTTGTCTTCGAAAACCTGATCAACCGGGTTGATTTTATCATCGAAACCTAAATCGTACATCAACCCGGAGCAACCCCCACCCTTCACGGACACACGGATATTGTGGTTTTCGTCCTTGCCCTCTTCTTGTCGTAAAGAAATGATTCTTTCTTTGGCTTTATCGGTTACACTGATCATATTTCTAAGATATTGGATTTAATACAACACTAAATACGGTAATTGTGATTCTATCACGGCCATAATATAATTTTTCTAAAGCATCGAGAATATTGCTTGCCCGAAAGTAGGAGGTATGAAGTTCACTGTCGCTTTTGGTCACCCACTGAATGGTATAGGAGTTCTCTTTCTCTTTATAATTCCGAACGTAATCCCACATTTTTTTTAGGGCATCCACTTTATCGGCTCCAGTCGCAGAATGAAATAAGAAAGATTGATTATGACGTGGGCTGATGGTGATAAGATCAAGCTTTGTCTTGCCGTCATGAACGCTATATTCAAACATAAGGTCGCTGGTGTGTAAGCCAAGATAATCCTTGATCTGTTGTTGAACACGGGCAGCCTCCACAAGAGCGTCACTGGTAATTTCTAAACTGATTTTTGCCATTTCGTCTTTAAAACTTTCGTAAACCCTTAAAAGTTTCTCAATTTAAGTTCAAAATTAATAAAAGCCTGCTAATTAAATGAGTATGAAGAAGCTTGAGCATATAGGAATAGCCGTAAAAAACCTGGAAGAAGCGAATTTAATTTTTGCCAGATTGCTCGGAAAACCCCATTACAAGGTCGAAGTAGTGGAATCCGAAGGTGTTCGGACTTCATTTTTTAAGGTAGGGGAAATAAAAATTGAATTGCTGGAGGCAATCCGACCGGATTCACCTATTGCAAAGTTTATTGAAAAGCGAGGCGAAGGTATTCATCACCTTGCGTTTGAAGCTGATTCTATTGAGGTTAAAATGAAAGAACTTAGGGATCAAGGATTCACGCTATTATCAGATACAACAAAATCAGGTGCTGATCATAAAGATATTGTGTTTCTGCACCCAAAAACTACGCAGGGTGTGCTGGTGGAATTATGCCAGGAAAAGAAATAGTATTTTTGCGGCCATAAGTTTTAAATATGAGCGAAGGACGAACAGAATTATCGGGAATTGGAGAGTTTGGATTAATTGAACACATTCAGCAGATGTTTTCAACAAAGCATGCAACCTCCCTGAAAGGGATAGGTGACGATGCTGCAGTAATAGGAGCGGGTGATGGATCTATGGTGGTTTCAACTGATATGTTGCTGGAGGGTGTTCATTTCGATCTGGCGTATATGCCGCTAAAACATTTAGGCTATAAAGCAGTGGCAGTAAACATATCAGACATAGCGGCAATGAACGCATTGCCCGAGCAGATCGTGATAAGCCTGGCGATCAGCAATCGCTTTTCATTGGAAGCTGTTGATGCTTTATATGAGGGTATTCGGGCAGCCTGCGAAAGTTATAAAGTAGATCTTGTGGGTGGAGATACTTCATCCTCTGCATCGGGATTGATTATTTCTATAACAGCTATCGGCAGGGTATCAAATGATAAAGTGGTGCTGCGCAGTGGAGCAAAAGCAAACGATATTATTTGTGTAACAGGAGACCTTGGTGCAGCCTATGTTGGATTGCAGGTGTTGGAACGTGAAAAGGAAGTATTTTTGACTAATCCGGAAATGCAGCCTGATTTGGAGAAATATGAATATGTGGTTGGCCGGCAATTAAAACCTGAAGCGAGGATGGACATTGTTTATGATCTCGCTGAGCGTGGTTGCATTCCTACTTCCATGATTGATATTTCAGATGGCCTTGCATCGGAGCTGCTTCATTTAAGTAAGAACTCAAAACTGGGTGTAAAAATTTTCGAAGATAAGGTGCCCATTGATCATGATGCTTTCGAAACAGCCATTGAATTCAAGTTGGATCCTATCACATGTGCGCTTAATGGAGGCGAAGACTATGAACTTTTATTTACAATTTCTCCATTAGATTACGAAAAACTAAAGAACCACCCCGATATTCATTTTATTGGGCATATGCATGACAATGCGAACCAAAATGTGATGATTACAAAACAGCAAACTCTTGTTCCCATTACAGCCCAGGGATGGAATCATTTTACAAGTGCTTAACGATTTTAGAGTATGAGATTTTCAAATAATTAAGTATCCACCTTTTTCTTAGAAAGATTTCGCACTTTTTATTTATTAATAATCTAATTTAGAATTAGAAGCTTCATAAATTGATGACCATCATATGGAGAATAGTTTACGAGCAAATATTTCTATTTTGATACCGGATGGTGAAAATCATCTCTTAAAATCCGTAATAAACGGTTTGGCTCAAGTAAACGGAATTAAAGTTTACATTATGAGTAATAAAAATAATATCGCCATGCGATATTCAAGGTTTGTGCATAAATTCTCCTATTATCCTGATACCGGTTCCGATTTAGATTGGATTGCTAACATAATTAAGGAAATTCAAAAACATGATATCGACATAGTAATGCCGATATGGGAAGTTGGAGTTAAGGTATTATCAAGGCATAGGGATAACGTTTTACTTAAAGATAAATTAGGCTTATTGCCTTCTTATAATGAATTAAATACAGCACTTAATAAGTGGGATTTGTCAACCCATATGGTATCAAATAATATTCCGCACCCAAAAAGTATTCTTTTGGAGTCAAATAATGATCAACTTGAAAAGGTTGATGGTTTGAATTTTCCAATAATTATTAAACCGTTAGAAGGCTTCGGTGGAGGACATGGGATCAGGAAGTTTACCACCAAACAAGCTATTGAGAATTATTTTATTAAGAATAAGTTCAATTACCCACATATTGTTCAGGAATATATCGAAGGATATGACATTGATTGTAGTGTATTATGTAAAGAAGGAAATATTCTGGCGTTCACCATACAAAAGGGTAATATGTTTGGCGAAAAGGAATTCGGGCCACAAGAAGGTTTGGATTTTCTCTATGAAAATGAATTATTTAAGATTGTAGAAAAGCTTATTGTATCTCTTAATTGGTCTGGTGTAGCTCATATTGACATGCGTTATGATAAAAATGACCAGCAGTATAAAATTATTGAAGTTAATACCAGATATTGGATGTCCTTAGTGGGATCAATAATTGCAGGCGTAAATTTCCCTTATTTATATTGTCTGGCTAGTTTAGGTAAATCTTTCAAAAGGCCAACCTACCAGTTAATTAAATATTTAAGTATAAAAGGACTGATTAAAATGATCAAACGTGATAAAATGTTTTTATTTAGATTGGACTTTATTTTTAATAACACCCCACTAAAATTTGTTTTAAAGGACCCTATACCGTTGATATATAAATTATTTTAAGAACAGACCATGATTAACAATCACGTTTTAAAAGTCATTACACTCGTTGGTTTATTAGTTTTTGTTTCATCACTTCAAGCACAGGACCTGCCTGCTGGCAAGCCCGAGGAGTTGGGGTTTTCATCTGAGCGACTGCAAAGACTTGCCAATGTTTTTCAGG
>JAHEMS010000270.1 GCA_024643595.1 Bacteroidota bacterium | reverse complement strand
TGTCTTTTCAATTCCTCAACAGCATAATCAACAGCTCGCGCGGTGATGGCCATATAAAACAAGGATGGATTTTGTGTTCCTGTGCTGGCCATGCTTGCCCCATCGGTTACAAAAACATTTTTGCAGTGGTGGAGTTGATTCCAACGATTCAGCATGGATGTTTTGGGATCTTTGCCCATGCGCACGCCACCCATCTCGTGAATATCGAGACCTGGTGCCTGTTGACTGTCGCTTTGTTTGATGTTGGTGCAACCGGCCGCTTCCAGCATTTCCGTACCTTGTTGAAGAAAGTCCTTCACCATCTTTTCATCATTATCGTCATAATCTACCGATGTGACTAATAGAGGAATTCCCCATTTGTCTTTTTGATCGTTACTTAACCGCACATGGTTTGTCTCTTTGGCAAGAGTTTCGCCTTGCATAGACATATATACTTTCCATTCACCTGGCGTAGCTACTGATGTTTTTATGCTGGCACCAATTTCATTTTCACTTGTTCCCCGTGAGCGGTATGCTCCGATAAATGTTAGAAAACCGCCAACATAATCGGTATCCTGCTTGTGCAGGTTTCGATAGTTTGCCATAATGGGCTTGGAAGGACTGCGTCCAAAATAATATTGATCGTCGGGACCGTCATACGATGCACTCAACGAACCCCGATAGTTGTGAAAAATGATGTGCTTACCGAGAAGTCCATTATCATTGCCCAATCCGTTAGGGAAGCGGGATGACGTAGAGTTCAATAAAATCAGGTTACTATTCAGGCAGGCAGCATTGATGAAAATGATACGCGCTTTAAACTCATGTATTTCGTGGGTATTGGCATCAATCACACGCACACCAGAGGCATTCCCTTTTTGTTCGTCATAGATGACAGAGTGAACTACGGAAAATGGCCGCAAGGTAAGGTTACCTGTTTTTTGTGCCCATGGCAATGTAGCAGATACCGAACTGAAATATCCTCCGTAGGGGCAACCCCGAGTGCATAAATCACGGGCCTGGCAAAGGCCTCTACCCTGCTTCAAGTGAATTTCCTTGGGTTGTGTGAGGTGTGCACCGCGGCCATGCACCATGAACCGATCTTTATATTGGCTTCCAATTTTTTGTCGCAATTCTTTTTCCACACAATTCATTTCAAAAGGAGGCAGAAATTCACCATCGGGCATGGCTTCAAGCCCATCGCGATTGCCACAGATACCAGCAAAAATTTCTACGTGCGAATACCACGGAGCAATGTCGGTATAGCGTATAGGCCAATCAATACCATATCCATATTTACCTGGAGATGTAAATTCAAAGTTGCTCCATCGTTGCGATTCACGTGCCCACATGATCGATTTGCCGCCTACCTGATAGCCGCGAATCCAGTCGAAGGGTTTCTCCTGCACGTAGGGATGTTCATTATCCTTCACAAAAAGATGCTCAGTAGATTCATCAAAAGCATAACACCTTCCGGCTACCGGATTTTCTTCCAAAACGGATAAGGGTAATTGCCCCCGGTGAGGAAAGTCCCAAGGGTTTTTCATAGCCGTAGGATAATCTTTGATGTGTTCAATATTACGGCCACGTTCGAGCAAAAGGGTTTTTAATCCCCTGTCACAAAGTTCCTTGGCAGCCCAACCTCCTGAAATTCCGGAGCCAACCACAATGGCATCATAGGCGGTAGTAGTATCTGACATAAGCAGTTGATCAGGTAGATAACAATAATAGCAAGGTGGATTTAAAAGTTATAGGTGAAACTTATCAAGGGTGTCTGATGGATTCAGGCGGGTGTAATACAACCATCATCCTCTAAAAATATTTTTTCTTATTCCGCAAACACCCGGATGGGCTACATATACGCTACCACTATCTGGATACCGGGCGACTTGCTCCGGTGTGAAATTTTCTCTTGCTGTAGTAATGAACAGTAGATCGAAATCAGGGCCGCCAAAAGCACAACTGGTAACTTGTGGAACGGGTATTTCAATTTTGTCCAGTAGTTTCCCATTCGTTGGATCCCATCGATAGACGCCAAATCCGTTAAACTGAGCTATCCATAATTTTCCTTCTTCATCGATACACATCCCATCGGGCGAACCGGTTTCAGAAGGAATGATAATGGCGATGCGATCAAATGAAATTTCTCCGGTTTCGCTGTTAAAACTATATGCTTTTACCGTATGGGTGGGGCTGTCAATATGAAACATGGTGCGATTGTCTAATGACCACACTAATCCATTTGGTATGGTAAGACCTTCGATTACTTTTATCAATGAAAGATCTTTATCAAGATAATATAAAGCACCAGCGCCTTTTTTGAATTTAACATTCATCGTTCCAATCCATAATCGTCCGGCAATGTCAATGGCTCCATCGTTCGTTCGCTGTTCTGGTTGTTCTTTTTCAACGGGCGCCAGCCAGTGAAGATTTTCAGTTTGTAAATCAAATCGTGCAATGCCTCCCTGGAAAGCAATTACCATTTGGCCTTCCGTATCAAGGGTTATCAGGCTGGGGCGATGTTGAAATTGCCAGGTGTTTACTTTTATGTTTTCGATTACATATTCGAACAAACATTTCCCGTCAATGTCAACCCAGAAAAAGCTTTGCCTCGCCTCATGCCAGAAGGCACCTTCTCCTAATAGGCAATCGCATTTATATAATAAGGCAGCGTTCATCGGCAATCAATGAGTACACAATATCACATTTAATTGGGCATTGGAAACAAACGGGTAGGGGTTTTATTAAAATTGTTTTAACTAGGAAAAGTTATATTTATAAATAGCCATGAAATGAAACCAGTAGTACAAATATCACTTGATCTTACCAACATTGATGAAGCCCTGGTAACTGCAGCGATGGCGATACGGGCAGGAGTAGACTGGTTGGAGGCTGGAACTCCCCTTATCCTTGCCGAAGGCTTACATGGGGTTAGAAAATTACGAGAAGCATTTCCTGGCGTACCTATTGTTGCGGATCTCAAAACCATGGATGGAGGTTATCTGGAAGCAGAGATGATGGCGAAAGCGGGAGCTACACATGTGGTGGTGATGGCCCGCGCTCATGAGGAAACAATCAAATGTGTTGTCCAAGCCGGTAGTGATTTTGGCGTTAAAGTAATGGGTGATAATTTGGGTTGTCCTGATATGGTTGGCGCGGCGAAGTGGCTGGAAGACTTAGGCTGCGATTATGTGGTTCATCATATCGGTTATGATGAACGACGGGGTATTGCTGCTCAGGGTAAGCGAATGCCTAGTCCATTGGATCAATTACGCGAGGTGGTAAAGGCCGTCAATATTCCAGTGCAGGCAGTTGGAGGACTTAGTTTAGAGCAGGCGATTCGGTGTCCGGAATACGGAGCTCCCTTGGTAGTGCTGGGTGCACCACTGACAATTGATGCCGACGCATTTAAAACGGCAGATGGAAACTTAGAGGCATCTTTACGATTGATCTGTGAAAAAATCCACGCCTATAATTAACAGAAAGAATAGACTTATAATGATAAGATAATGAAATCCGCAGCTGTAGTTAATTATGCTCCTGAAAAAGGATCGGTGGAAATCCGCGAAGTCAATAAACCTGACATTGGAGAAGAAGATATTTTGCTTGAAGTAGCCAATGTTGGCGTGTGTGGTAGTGACCTTCACCAATGGACTGCCGATCATAGCTGGCCAGTCAACTATCCTGTTGTATTAGGACATGAGTTTGGTGGCCACATTTTGGAAATTGGCAAACGCGTCTCAGGCTGGAAAGAAGGAGATCGTGTGGTGAGTGAAACAGCGGCCATCATTGATGGCAACAATCCGTTGTCACGACAGGGTTTATATAATCTCGATCCTACACGAAAAGGATTTGGCTACGGAGTAGATGGCGCCATGACACGCTATGTTCGTGTACCCGCACGTTGCTTGCATCGTGTACCGGTTAATCTGGCCTTTGAACAAGCTTGCCTGACAGAGCCCTGTTGCGTAGCCTATAATTCAGTAGTAGAAAACTCTCGAATCAAACCGGGTGATCGTGTGATTGTTATAGGGCCTGGCACGATCGGAATTTTATGTGCTGCTATGGCAAGGTTGTGTGGTGCTGAGGTAGCTATTGTAGGATTGGAAAATGATAAGAATCGGCTTTCCATTGCCATGCAGTATGGATGCGAGCCTATCATTGGTGATGCTTCGGAGTGGTCGAAGAAACGTGATGGATTGGGAGCGGATTTAGTGATCGATGCAGCCGGGGCAAGCATAACATTGAAAATGGCGATGCAATGGGTTCGTCCCAATGGTCAAATCACGAAAGTGGGATGGGGACCTCAACCTTTGGGTTTTTCACTTGACCCTATCGTTCAGAAAAATATTACCCTACAGGGAAGTTTTAGTCATAACTGGCCTGTTTGGGAACGGGTAATTGCACTTCTTTCTGGCGGTCAATTAGATGTGAAACCAATTATTGGTGGCGTGTGGCCGGTAACGGAATGGCACGAAGCTTTCGAAAAAATGCACCGTGGAGAAGTGGTGAAGAGTGTACTTAAGCCGGTTTGATTTTTTAAACAAGAAGAAATCTTTTCTGGGATCATTCATTATCATGAGATTAAAAGACAAAATAATTATTGTTACAGGAAGCACCACCGGCATTGGTAAAGCGATCGCGCTTCAGTGTGTAATGGAAGGCGCCCGAGTGGTAATACACGGTTTGGAAAGAGATCTTGGAGACGAGGTTATCAAAGAAATTGGGTCCGATAAAGCGGCATTGCATATCGGAGATATTACCAATGACGGTGCACCGCAGCAGCTTGTCGAGGCAGCGGTTAACACGTTTGGAAAATTAGATGCTATCGTTAATAATGCAGCGTGGGTTGTTTCTTCCGATATTCATACTACCGATCTTAATTTTTTTCGAAAAGTGATGGAGGTAAATACCATAGCACCTTTTGCATTGATTAAATCAGCCTTACCTCATCTAAATAAATCACATGGATGCGTATTAAATATTGGTTCGGTAAATGCCTATAGTGGGGAACCCAACCTTTTACCATATAGCATATCCAAAGGTGCATTAATGACCCTGACAAGAAATCTTGGAGATACATTGCATCGAGAACAAGGTGTTCGCGTCAATCAGATCAATCCAGGATGGGTATTGACTGAAAAGGAAATTCAACGCAAGCGTGAGCATGGATTACCGGATGATTGGTACACCCAAATTCCCAAGGTATTCGCTCCCGCAGGAAGGATTTTACATCCTGGAGAAATTGCTGCCGCAGCGATCTATTGGCTGAGTGATGAATGCGGACCGGTGAGTGGTCAAGTAGTGGATCTTGAACAATACCCATTTATTGGACGCAATCCTCCTAAAGATGGCACCACCATTCCTTCGAAAAATTAATTCAACGCTATGTCCCGATTAGCAGCCTTTCCAAAAGCATTTATGCAAGCTTTATGCAAGGATGGAACCATGACCGTTTCTGAATGGATTAACCTTGCCGTTCAGTTAGACATTGATGGCCTGGAATGGTATG
>JAHEMS010000269.1 GCA_024643595.1 Bacteroidota bacterium | reverse complement strand
GACAGAAATGCTTCCGAAGAGGAAATAAAAAAAGCGTATCGCAAATTAGCCCGCAAATTGCACCCTGATCTCAACCCAGCTGATAAACACGCTAATAAAAAATTCCAGGAATTAAATGAAGCCAACAATGTATTAGGTGATCCGGAGAAAAGAAAAAAATATGATCAGTATGGGAAGGATTGGGAACATGGAGCCCAATATGAACAAGCCAGGCAAGCGCAATATCGAAGGTCCGCAAAAACAGCTGGACAGACTTTTTCGGGAGGATATGGAGAAGGTGATTTTTCAGACTTCTTTGCCTCCATGTTTGGAAACAAAGGCGGTGGAAGCCGGGTAAAATTTCGAGGTCAGGACTACCAAAGTGAATTAAACCTGACACTCAAAGATGCTTACACGACTCATCAACAAACCCTAACTGTTAATGGAAAGAATATCCGAATTACTATTCCAGCCGGAGTTGAGAATGGCCAGGTGATCAAATTGAAAGGGCACGGAGGAAAAGGAGCGAATGGCGGCCCGAATGGCGATCTATACATTACCTTTTCAATATCGGATACGCCTAATTTTAAGCGAGTGGGAAATGACCTCTACTCGACATTAGCCATTGATCTGTATACAGCCGTTCTTGGTGGTGAAATAATTGTGGACACCATGGACAGCAAAATAAAATTGAAAGTAGCTCCCGAAACACAAAGCGGAACTAAAATAAGAGTGAAGGGAAAAGGATTTCCAGTATATAAGAAGGAAGGGCAATACGGAGATCTTTATGTGGTCTACCAAGTAAAAATGCCGACACATTTGAATGAAAAACAGAAGCAATTATTTACGGAATTGGCCAACCTATCAAAATAAAATTTATGAAAAAACAGGAATTCATACTGCTGGAAGTTTTCTGTAAACATTACAATGTGACCCCTGCATTTATTAATTCCATGCGCGAGTTTGGATTAATCGATATCAGGCTGATTAATAAAACCGAGTGCATTCCTGTTAATCAACTAAGTGATGCTGAAAAGTTGGTACGGCTTTATAATGATCTGGAAATAAATACTGAAGGGATTGATGTCGTTATCCAACTCCTCGATCGGATTTCTAAAATGCACCATGAAATTACTGCGCTCAGGCATAAGTTGGATTTTTATGAAAATCCACACCAATAAATTATTACTTCTTTTTAATCGATAACACCCTCTTCCAACAAAATATCATAATGATATCCTGAACCAAAATCTTTATCCAGTACCACGGTGCCTGTAATAGTAACCGTTTCTCCCACTGGTATTTGAACATTGGCGGTGACTACCAAGTCGTAATCATCTTTGCTGCCGTCTTTCAAATGTATCCAGTTGCGTCCCATAATGTTGGCATTAACCTTCACGCACGTGCCTGTGATTTGAATTCTCTTCCCTTCATAATTCGTTGGATTGGCAACCAACGCAGAAATTTTAACTGATCCTTTATTCTCTGCTTTCGGTAGAACATTAACATTGGTTTCGGTATTTGAGGGATTGACAACTTTGGTGGTGGTGCTTCCATGGTCGGCCTCAACAAGCGAAGACACTAAATATAATTTATCAAATACGCGTTTATGTTCTACACTTTCAAAGTTGGTTTTCAGCAATCCGTCTCTGTAAAAATAAAATGCGCCTACCTGCACTTCCCGCAGCCCTGTAGCGATCCAGAAATCTTCATTGCCTTCGTTTACCTTGACATATACATAACGAGAAGTGGGCAGCACTTCCAGAGCCTTTACCGTATGCACATCATTACCAATGCCCGTTTCGGATGGGCTGGGTATTGGAATTGTTTTTGGCGAGGAGAAAATTCCGGTTCCCGACTCGCTCTGGGTCTCTGAAGAGGTAGCCGCTTCAATCACCTTTGGATTCTTTGTGCAACCTAAAATCATTAGTATGCTCGAGATCAGTAAACCATTTTTTAATACAGGTGTCATCATATTATTATTTAACTAATCAAAAACGTTTCGTGATTCGGGTATTAATCCGGTAATTATCTTCAGTGGGCAACGTAGCTAATTCGCCTAAAACGCTCAACGCCATTTTCCTGGTTATTTGATAGGATAGCGATGCTCCATAATATTGCTGCTCGTAAGCAAGTTCCTTATTGAGATACTGGTACGTAACCATCCTATAATAAATTTCCATATCCAATTTCATTTTTATAAGGGTCCTGGAATGCCGAAACGACAATATCTGACTTTCAAGATAATCCGATGTATTCTTATTCACATTGATAAATAGCCGCCCACCCAACCCTGGAACTCTGGATAAATTAAGATATCCATTCATGTTTTCAGATTGATTAAGCCCCGTGCTTTGAAAACGCTGGCTGTAGTTTATGCCCAGGTTTATAGTCTTATAGGGCCTGAAATTTACCCGAAACCTCAATCCCTGCCGGGCGTCATCATTGTCCAGCAGTCTTTCGATATCGGTCTTAAAGGTTTCATAATACAAAATTTGTTTCCGCGAATCATAGGCCACATTAAAGTCTATCATTTTACTGATTCGATACCCAAGGGAAACGTAAAGGTTAGTCATGCGCAGATCGTTGGCAGGCACTCCATTGACCTGACTATATAAATCCAACTCGACGGAAGAAAACAAATTGATTTTTCTAAATAACGTACTGGAATGTTGAAAGTAAGTATATCGCCTGTCTATTTGTCCATCATTTTGTTGCTCAAGAAAACCAATGGTTGTTTGTGAATACAGATTAGCCTTATCGCTTTTTATCCCTAGGTATCCGCCATATTCAAACAGCTTTGAATTAAACGTATAGTTTGCGATATCCGGTCTGAATCCAGCAATAAACCCGGTGTAGAAATTCCCAAAATATTTTTCTCCCTGTAGCCCATCTATTGCTCCAACGGAAGAAATCTTGGAATTTATTTTTCTTCCAACCGATAATGAAGCCGTTGGCGATAGATCATATCGCAAGGCGAGATTATAAATATTGAACATGTCTTTTTGATGAATCAGCAAACTATCATTCCGGATAAAAGTCTGCCGATAATTTAGATACGTCTCCAATGAAAACTTAGATTGATTAATATGTTGTGCTGTCAGAGAAAGGCGGTACATGGTTCTATGACTGTCATCCCGGTCAGTGGCTATATTACTATAGGTTGCCGCAGAGATGCTTCCCGCAATCCCGTCATTTCTACGGTTGGTGGTAACCGGTGTAGCGGTACGGTGGGTGGGCTCTGTCACGACCTGCTTATTTTCAGTTGCCATGGAAACATCGTCCTTAAACGCGATCGGATCATCTATCATAACATCATGTCCGTTGATCAAATTTGTCACACAGGAAGTGGAGGATTTATTTTTCACCACCAGCGCAGGGTATAGAACCTTATCGCGCAAGAGAAAAAGCGTATCGCCAATAGAAATGTTTTTTGTGTCCGTAAATTTTACATAAACATTATTCGAGGTCATAAAACTTACCTTCCCGAAAATATTGACATGATTATCCTGACCAAGGCATAAGAAGATGCGAAAAACGAAAACAATCCCTATAATTAAATTTTTCAGCATGAATCGCTACTTAGTTCCGTTAGGATGGCATGAGTAACATGCCGCGCTGGTGTATACATAATCTCTAAATTCCTTATGATCATTATCCACTTCCAACTTATTGCTATGCCGATGGCAATCAATGCAGCTAAACACACCATAGTCACTATTATTAGTATGGCAATCGGTACAAGAATTCCAGGCTTCCCGATGCTTACCACTATAAATGGGGAAATATGTTCCGTCATGATCGTATGAAGAAGGAATCCATGCCGTTTCATTATGACAATCAACACAGGTGGTTGGAAAGTGTGCGCTGCTATGATTCGGTGAATTCGTAGTGTTATAATCCGTCAAATGGCAACCCACACAGGTATTGGGGGTGTTTACATATCCGGCAGCATGACATTGGTTACAATTGTTGGCTATGATGGCATGTGCCCCAACCAGCGGGTAGATCGTATTGTGATTGAATGATGAAGGAATCCAGGTCACTTCACCATGGCATACCTTGCAATCTGTCGAGAACTGTGCACTGATATGGTTAGGATCTGTCGTTGCATTATAATCAGCTTGATGACAACCGACACAAGTGTTCGGTGTATTGACATACCCATTCGCATGACATTGGTTACAATTATTAGCGATGGCAGCATGGGCATCATGCAAAGGATAAACAGTATTATGATCGAACGTTGAAGGACTCCACGATACTTCGCTATGACACTGAATACAATCTTTAGGGAATTGATTGGTGCCATGGTTTGGATTTGATGTGCTATTGTAATCAGGTAAATGACAACCAACACAAGTGTTCGGAGTGTTGACATACCCATTCGCATGACACTGGTTACAATTATTAGCGATGGCAGCGTGGGCATCATGTAAAGGATAAACCGTGTTATGGTCAAATGTTGTTGGACTCCATGCTGTTTCATTATGGCATTGAATGCAATCCTTGGTGAATTGAGCATTGGTATGATTCGGTTCTTTTGTGGAATTGAAATCCGTAAGGTGACAACCCACGCACGTGTTGGGTGTATTGACGTACCCATTCGAATGACATTCTAAACAATTATTGGCAATGGATGCATGGGCACCCTGCAAAGGATAAAATGAATTATGGTCGAATGTAGATGGACTCCACACTACTTCGCTATGGCATTGCACGCAATCGGTCGGAAATTTGCTGGTACTATGATTGGGATCAGCCGTTGCATTATAATCGGGTAAATGACAACCGATGCATGTGTTAGGTGTATTTACATACCCATTCGAATGACATTGATTACAATTATTGGCAATTACGGCATGTGCATCTTTTAGCAAATAAATTGGATCATGATCAAACAAAGAAGGGTTCCATCCATCTATAGTATGACATTCGGCGCAGTTGTTTGAGAATTGAGCACTGGTGTGGTTGGGGTTTTTCGTAGCCGAAAAATCATCCTGGTGGCAACTCACACAATCCGGTGAGGTCGTTGCAAAATTTCCATCAATGTGACAGCGGGCACAATCCTGAATATCATGACCCTTGACCAATGGAAAAAAGTCATGATTGGTTAGCTGGGCTGACCAACCCGGTGAGAAAATATCGTGACATTCGGTGCAGCTAAGTGAGTAGCCTGCCTTCTCGTGATTTGGTCTTGTGGTTGTCGTATAATCATCGCGGTGGCAGTTAATACAATCATTACCAATTCGATCAAACCTCAAATTAGTTTCTGAAGTATGACAATCCACGCACGTAGGACTACCATGTGAACCACTGAGCGGAAAACCACTTTGCTCATGTAATTCCGGTATGTTGTCAACGATCCAACTTTTTGGACTGTGGCACCGGGCACAATCGTTGCCCAGGGATTGACTATGCAAATCGGTATGACAACCTATACACTGTTTGGGAACGACATCAAACTTTAAAGAAGCGTGGCATTGTTTACAATCCGTTTGAACATGATTGCCTTCCAATGGAAAGCG
>JAHEMS010000268.1:1170-5512 GCA_024643595.1 Bacteroidota bacterium | reverse complement strand
GCACTTCCGAGCGGGGACGGTGCAATTCCCCCGGTGATTTTGTTGATCGTTGATACTAATGGTATGGAAGCTGTTGCAAACGTACTAAGTGATCCGTAATTATATGTTTCATTAATGGGGTTAACTCCATTGAAACCTACTCGATAGGGCACCACGGAATAAGTATAACTAACCCCTGCCACTGCCGTATTATCAGAATAGGAAGTCGCCGTTGAATCTGAAATTGTTTGAATGCGATAAGTACCGCCTGGCGCACTTCCATCTGATATCCCCGACAGGTCAGGATTACTGCCGGCTCTCCTAAGAATTAAATAGCCATGTGAAGACATTGGAGGTCTACTTGCTTTTGTAAAGGCAAGGTCTATCTGATTTCCTGCTGGCGTAGCCGTAAATGTAAAACTACCCGGGAATGCACCAGGATCAGTGGCTATAGTATACACTGTGGTTGATGCTGCTGAACTTAATGAGTTATTATCGTATGTGAAGATTTCAAAGTCATATTGAGCACCAGCCACAATATTCGTAAATCCATTATAGGTGTCAATATTCTCGTCCGTGATTTCTATCATGCCTGCTCCGTCAGTAAGGTCTGCGTCATTGGTAAGAGGCAGGGCGGCAAACGATGGGGTTGAAGGGAAGACGCCCCCGGGATTTCTTTTTGCCTTAATAACATAGCCTGAATTTGGATTTGAGTTTTCAGGTATCCATGTTAACGTAATGATCATGCCACTGGCAGAACCTTCAAAGTTAGCTGGTGCACTTTGTGAAAAGGAAGAAAATATAATTCCGTAAAAAGAAAGAAATAATAATATTTTTAGAATTCGACTGTTCATAAAGAATTAATTTTTTATTTCTCCATTACTATCCGTGCGCATAAGAAAAATCGTAGAATAGTTACCGAGTGTATTCGTCCCGCATATCAAAAGATCTCCATTATCAGCTTCTCTAATGGATACCGGCACTTCATCTCCGGAAGCACCTATCCTTTTAATCCATTGCTTTTCGCCAAATGCATTCACTTTTATCAATAGAATGTCCTTGTCTTTCGTACTGGTATTGGTCATGGTGCCCACAATCGCAAAACCAGCATCCCGGGTACCGATGAGCGACTCACCACTGTCGATCACCGTTGAGGAATTCTTATCCGTTACCTCGCCATCGATGGAGACTTCTCCATCAAAAAATCGTTCTGTTCCTGGCATAATATTCCCCTGCGCATCAACTTTGAAGAAGAAGATGTTTCCAGCTGAACCATCGATGTTGAAACTATAGGTTCCGGTAACCCCAAATCCAAATTCGGGAGTCGTAGAAGGTTGAATATCCTTAGGCAAATACAATTGTGATGAGTTCTGTCCGATGATGCTGTAATTGCTTGGAAAGGAGTTCTCAGGTACAAATGGAATCGCTACGTATGAAGTTGTAAAGTCTCCCTGGATATCAGCCACCGCACTAGCCCATACGATATTTCCATTTTGGGCATGGATTGATTTTGAATTTAAAAAGGTGTTGCCCAATAGTGGATAAAATTTAACCCATGCGCTATCCAGGCTGGTTGTCAAACCAAAAAGTAACTGCTCTTCCGGAGCACTTTGCTGATTAATAATTCCTTGTTTGAACGTGCCGAGTAAATACACCTTACCATCATTCGCCACTGTTACCGATGCTCCATAATAGTCATCTTTTACCGGATGACTGCCAGATAAAGGCCGCTTATCTGAAAGTGACCTCCGGACGACCTCGGTAAACGAACTATTTAGAATTAATATTTCCATCGAAGAAATAGACACATTGGCTGCCTGTTCAGCTAATGGGTCAATCACCACATTGTCTCCCACGATAATGTATCCCTGCACTGACCCATTGGTGAACACTGGCTTAAACGATTTTCCGATGAGATCATCATAGATTTTAAAATCGCCAATGCGAGTTCCTTTTTCATCGGTCTCTATCAATACGGTTTGAATAATTGGGTCTGAAATACTCCCCGATACCATGGTTGCCAGCAGAACAAATCCTCCGGGTATTTTTTCAACTGATCTTGCGGTGAGACTGTACGGTCCCTCATAGAACCGAATGAATGAATTCAATGGAGATGGTTCTGAACTATCGATATTATTACAGGATAGGAGAACTGAAATAAAAAAAATAAAGAGATAAAACTTTCTCATTTGCGGGTCATGATATTCTTTTTCTTCGGATTGAAAATATTAATTAGGTAAGAGCCGCTCACAGCAAGAGAGGATAACTTAAATACTGGATCAGCATATCCTTGTTCCCAGGTAGCCTGTTGGTTTGAATATGAAGTTGAAGGGGAGTTCACATTGGTGATTCCATAGATGTAGCGTACTTCGGCAACAAAGTAGCCGCCACTTACTTTTGATTTTATACCTGCAGTTACTAACGCGCTTATATTGATTTTTTCCCGCAGCGATTTGAAATCGAAGGTTGTTGCTTGTACAGAAGTGACCGCAGTTCTGATTCTTTCGCCTTTCATCTGCGCATTGATCAGATAGTCAATGGATACACCAGCGCCTATGTAAGGATTGAATTTCTTCTCCATAAGCTTATATTCGTAAGTAAGCGGAATGGAAACCCAGTTTTGGGTTTCAAATCCCTGAAACGCGTTGCTTAACTGTTTTCCATCGGCCGATAATCCACGTTCAACCGTAAGATTCAATTCAAATTTTCTTTGCAAGTAAAGTAGCTCTCCATGCAAGGTCATTTTATCATTTTTGAGTGGGACATCAACGGTTCCGCCAAAGAGGATAGCTATTCCATATTTGTACTTACTATCATTGGATAGTTCAACGGAGGAAACTGTATTTACTACATTGGGTTGTGTTGCGTTAATACCCAGTTTTGCACCAATGCGATAAATTTCACGCGTCCGAAATGTATTATACAAGGCCACAAATTCAGCAGGATCAACCTCCTTATTCACCTCAAAATAATGATCTGTCTCCAGCAATTTTAGCATCGTATCATCTGCCTTGGTCGGTTCTTCAAGATAGATGTAGGCCTGCGTCAATAGTTTGTACGCGGCTACTCTTTCTTCCTTGGTAAATCCATTTTCAGTATTCTGGATACAGTTTGCCAAAATACCCTCCAACTCATGCAGACGACCTTGCTCATACGTTGATGTGGCGAGGCGCAAGGTTTGAGCACAGGAAGATTGTTGCGCCCAACTTTTAGAAACAACAATTATCAATAACCCAACAAAAATAATTTTCTTCATTGCTATTTATCAGGTTATTTGAGAGCCGGTTTACTTGTTTGAATACCAGGATAATTTTCGCAAGTTTTTTCATAGGGTAAATCTTCGGCCACTTCTGCGTCCCATTCTTCTTTGGTCATATTACGGGAAGTCTTGCTACAAAGAATATCCTTCATCGTTTCAAAATTGGTAGGATATGCATGAATAGTTTCATCATTGCCTCCCTGTGGCGTTTGCCTTACCGAATTAATACCCACCATTAGTTGAGAATCATCGGGCGTAAAAGCAACACTCCACACCCAATCGTGATCGCTTAAGATTACCGGTTGGTAGTTAAGCGAACGGATGTTCCATAATCGCACTTTATAATCTTTACTCGCAGAAGCAAAGAAAGTGCCGGCATGGTTGAAACGGATATCCTCAATCTGAGATGAATGACCCGGTAAGTCACGAATGACTAATCCGTTATTGATGATATATAAGACACCATTGCGATCACCCACAACAATCTGTTTACCATCCGGAGCAAAAGTCAATGCAGACAAACTGACTTTCGAGACTTTTACACTGGAAACCGAATATCCCTTTCCAATATCCCACAGGTATACGTTACCATCATCACCGGCAGCAGCCAGCATGGTACCATTTTCATTCAAGTCCAGGGAAAGTAATTTTACTTTAGACTTTACAACTTCATTGACATTGGTAAAATCTGAATACTTGATGCTAAAGCCAGAGTTATCACGTGCATATAGTCCTTTACCGTCAGGCATAAAGTGAATGTCATTGACTTCATAGGTAAAACCATAAATCTTTTTACGTTTAAAAGAATTTTGCAAGTCATAGAGCTCGATAAAATTAGCCTGACTATTGGTGGGGTATAGTCCGGCAGCAACAAGCAAATTTCCATCCGGACTGGTATCCATAGCGTAAATCAGGTATGGTTCTCCTCGTTTTGATTCATCCATAATATTTTCAGCGTTCCACTGATTGTCATCATAATGCCATCTGAAAATCTGGCCATCGCTTCCGCCGGAATAAATAAAATTTCCTTTTCCGTGTGTTTCCAGCGCCCGGGCCGCTCCATTTTTATGAGCTTCCAAACTCTTGGTAATCGGATGATTATTG
>JAHEMS010000268.1:0-1160 GCA_024643595.1 Bacteroidota bacterium | reverse complement strand
CATACTTCTTGTTAAATAGGTATGCTTGTTGTGCTACAAGGGCTTCTTTTTCCAGGGTATTCCCGAGCTCTTTGGATTTTATAGCCATGGCTTTTGCGGTTGCGAGATAACGCTGTTTTTGTGCGTCATTCTTGGCAGCAATAGCTTCCTTTTCATTGGTTTCGGCTCTCTCTTTTTCCCTTAATGCATTCTCTTTTTGAATACGTGCATCTCTCTCCGCTGATTCGGCACGAATTCTTTTATTCTCAGCATCTTTACGGGCATCTTGTGCTACAATGGCCAATCGGATAGCCTCAGTTTTCGCTGAGTCAGCTCTGACTTTTTCTCTAACGGCTTCAATTCTTCTCTCCTCCGCAATTTTTGCTGATTCATTCGCTTTTACTTCGTTTTCTTTAGCTAATTTTTCATTGGCAGTTGCAATGTCGGCTTGTCTTTTTGCTTCAGCCTGCTGTAAGAAGGCATACACAAATGCGATCAACGCAATACCAGCTAATGTACCAAAGACGATAGCGGTAACCCGGGCACGTTGAAGTTTGCGTTTCTGTTCAAGCTCTTTGATACGTTGTTCAGTATCGAATTCTTTTTTAGAGTATTCGAGAAAGATCATGGTACGCTCAAAGGCGGGATTGTAACGCTGACCCCAAACCAATGTAGGTTTATGTTTGGCTTGCCAGTTAAGCGCTAGCTGTAAATCAGGTGGCCTCCATAGACCAGCTTTTCCAACTTGGTACATGGCCGCTGCCTCTGCCAGGCGCAAATACATCTGCACGGCTTCCGCTTCATCATCCACCCAGTTTTTTAGTCGCACCCAAATCCGCATCAAACTTTCATGCGAAAGGTCGATAATTGAGCGTGAGGAAAGTGGTGTTCCATAAGCAGGTGTAACGAGTGATCTGCCTGGTTCACGAAACTTTTCAATAACGGCTATAACATCAGCCTCAGATACATCTGCTATTGATGCGATTTCATTGAGGCGGGTTGGTCTGCGTATCCCAAAGTTCTCACCTCGCTTTTCGGTGATTGCCTTGAACATGATTTCGCAAATGCGCTTCTGTTCCTCATCCAATTCTTCATAGGCTTCATTCGCATGCTGAGATAATGCCTCCGACATGGTTCCGATAGCCTCATAGTGCTTCAGGTCAACTGGTTCTCCATCATAA
>JAHEMS010000267.1 GCA_024643595.1 Bacteroidota bacterium | reverse complement strand
TAAATGGGCAGTTGATTTAGCTGATCCTGCCCGCATATTGACAGTGGAAGACGCAGGTGGCACGAAAATCGAAGAAGCCCTGATGAAGGCTGGCTATAAGGCTGAGCGTATGTAAAATCTTATTTAACAACTCATTAACAGCTTTTTTACTACATTTGCTTCATTGATGAAACTACTGAAAACTATACTGTCTGTTTCTCTTGCCCTGATGGTGCTGATTTCGTCCAGCAGTTTTGTAGTGAATATGCATTTTTGCGGAGGCCAAGTACAAAGCATTTCTTTTATTGAAGATGCGGATCCTTGCCCGATGGAAGTTCAACTTCCACCCTGTCATAAAAATATAGCTATTAAGAAGTCGGGTTGCTGTGAAGACAAGCATTTATCTTTTGAAGGAAAAGATTTTAATTCACAGATCAAGGATTTTTCAACGCAAACCTCGCAAGTTGCTAATTGGGTGTCTGCTCAGCCTGTAATCATGGATGTTATCCAGATCAATGAGTCCTTGGTATTTTCAAACCATATTCCTTATAAACCACCTATTGTTCAGCGCGATATTCCTGTGCTGATACATTCTTTCCTTATTTAATATTCATAGCTGATTTTCTTGTGGCGTCCAATATTACTATTGGTCATTGCCTCAATACTTATGTCTTACTACTACTTGATAGTCATTAGCTATGATTGAAAAATTAATAACGTATTCACTTCGTAACCGCTTTCTGATCGTGATGATGGCAATGGGTCTGTTCGCATGGGGGATTCATGCTGTCCGCATTAGTAAGATCGATGCCATCCCGGATCTTTCCGAAAACCAGGTAATCGTATTCACCGAATGGATGGGGCGAAGCCCCCAGATAATGGAGGATCAGGTGACCTATCCATTGGTGACCAACTTGCAGGGACTTCCACAAGTGAAATATGTACGTGGTGCTTCAATGTTTGGAATGAGTTTCGTCTATGTCATTTTTAATGATGATACTGATGTTTATTGGGCCCGGGAGCGGGTGCTTGAACGCCTTAATTATGCGAACCGGTTACTTCCGCAGGGAGTGACACCGTCACTCGGCCCTGATGGAACAGGAGTGGGTCATATTTTATGGTATACTTTTGATGCCCCAGGGATGGATCTTGGTGAACAACGCGCTATACAGGATTGGTATGTAAAATTTTCATTACAGAATGTTCAAGGCGTAAGTGAAATCGCTTCGTTCGGAGGATTTCAAAAGCAATATCAGATCGCGCTAAATCCGAATAAGCTTAGCTATTATAATCTTTCGGTTCCCGAAGTTATACAATCAGTCCGTTCAAACAATAATGAAGCAGGCGGTCGCAAATTTGAAATGAATGATATCGGTTATATCATTAAAACTACCGGTTATCTCAAGTCAGTCGTTGAAATCGAGAATATTGCTGTGAAAACTGTGAACTCCGTATCAGTTAAAGTGAAGGATATTGGTACCGTGCAAATGACCGGTGAAGCACGGCTTGGAATTTTCGATCAGGATGGTGAGGGCGAAGTGGTGGGCGGTATTGTAGTAATGCGCTATGGTGAAAATGCAGATGAAGTCATTCATCGAGTGAAAGCAAAAATGGAGGAGGTGGCAAGGGGATTCCCGAAAGGAATGAAGTTTAGAATCATGTATGACCGAAGTGAACTCATTGAGGAGTCGATATCATCTATCAAAACCACACTGATCGAGGAAATGGCAGTGGTGTCGCTGGTGGTGATTCTCTTTTTGTTCCATTGGCGAAGTGCGGTAAGTATCATAATTCAGATTCCAGTAACGATTGCAACCAGTTTTATTTTGTTGAATGCATTTGGAATTTCATCCAACATCATGTCCCTCACGGGAATCGTTTTAGCCATTGGTGTCATTGTCGATAATGGTATCATCATGTCGGAGAATTCCTATAGGAGTCTGGCCATGCGTTATGCAGAATTGGGTGGACCTATTCCGGATTTGGAACGGTTATCTATCATTGAGAAATCATCTACCCAGGTTTCGCGTGGCGTATTTTATTCTACCGTTATTATTATCACTTCTTTCCTTCCGGTTTTCATGCTAACGGGACAAGAAGGGAAATTATTTCATCCCTTGGCGTATACGAAAACCTTCATCATGTTAGTAGATGCCATTCTGGTGATTACGCTGGCGCCGGTGCTTATTTCATTTTTTATGAAAGGGAAATTCAAGGATGAAAAATCGAATCCACTGAATCGTGTACTCGAAAAAATTTATGAACCGGTTGTCCGTGCGTGTTTGCGTTGGCGCAAGACTACCATCGCTGTCAATCTTCTTGCCCTTGCGGTAAGCATTCCGCTATTGGTTAGCATGGGAAGCGAGTTTATGCCACCCCTTGATGAGCAATCAATCCTATTCATGCCAGTGACCCTGCCCGATATCTCCAACGAAGAAGTAAAACGTATTCTTCAGGTTCAGGATAAGATAATCAAATCAGTTCCTGAAGTGGATAAGGTACTAGGCAAGGCAGGTCGAGCAAGCACCGCTACCGACAATGCGCCTTTGTCGATGATCGAAACCATCATCTCACTCAAGCCTAAATCAGAATGGCGCGAGGGAATTACTAAAAGAGACATCATCAATGAATTGGACACTAAGCTTCAGATACCAGGTGTGATTAACGGTTGGACCCAACCGATTATTAATCGGATCAACATGCTGTCCACCGGTATCCGCACTGATGTTGGCGTAAAAGTGTTTGGTCAAAATCTGGACAGCATTTATGCCCTTTCAGAAAAAGTTAAGTCAGCATTGAAAAATGTGCGGGGAGTAAATGACTTATACGTGGATCCAATCACCGGAGGAAAGTATTTGACCATTGATGTCAATCGCGATGCATTGGGGCGTTATGGATTAACGGTGGATGATGTTAATCTAATTGTTGAATCTGCCATTGGCGGCTCACCAATTGGACTCACCATTGAAGGTAGGCAGCGGTTTTCGATTAGCGTTCGATTGGCGCAAGACTATCGCAATAGTATTTATCAACTGCAACGGATTCCTGTAAAAACTCCTTCTCTGGGGATGATTCCACTTTCGTCCGTAGCTTCTATTCGTTTTGAAAATGGGCCACCCATGATTGTATCGGATAACGCGTTGCTTAGGGGAGCAGTACTTTTCAACGTTCGCGATCGCGATTTAGGGAGTACGGTGAAGGAGGCAATGGAAAAGTTGAATAACGATACGGGGCTGATGCCAAACGGATATTTCTTAGAATGGAGTGGTCAGTATGAAAATCTCATTCGAGGTCAGCAAACCTTGATGGTCATCTTGCCAGTAGTGTTGTTGATCATTTTTATTTCCCTGTATCTCGCCTTTCATTCTTTACGTGAGGCGTTCTTTAGTTTAATCACTGTTCCATTTGCCTTGATCGGCGGTGCTTTCATGGTTTATTTCTATGGTGTAAATCTATCAGTGGCGGTGGCTGTTGGTTTTATCGCACTGTTTGGCATAGCCGTAGAAACCGGCGTGGTGATGGTAATCTATTTGAATGATGCGATGAATCAGCTGGTAAAATTGAAGGGAAATTCGAGTGAGACAATTTCCCTGGTAGATCTAAGGGAGTATGTGATTTCTGGCGCAACGAAGCGATTACGGCCAAAACTTATGACCGTTTCAGTGGCGTTATTTGGCCTGATACCCGTGTTGTGGTCTACCGGGGTGGGCAGCGACGTAATGCAACCCATTGTGTTGCCCATGATTGGTGGTGTGATCACATCTTCGACGCATATATTATTAGTAACACCACTTATTTTTCTGATGACTAAAGAATATGAATTAAGAAAATTTGGAAAACTTGATATACATGAAAAAGCTAATTAATTACATGACACCGATAGCTGGTATGAATGGATTTTCCATTCTCCGATATCCAATTTCCATATTGATCGGGTTGCTGATAACATTTTCAAATTCCGCCCAGGTCATTAGCCTTGACAGTGTGCTCTCGGCCATTGACCATCAAAATCCCTCGTTGCAGGAGTACGATTATAAAGTGAAGGCAATGAATACCTATACAGCAGGAGCGAAGAGTTGGATGGCTCCTATGATAGGCGGTGGTCCATTTTTCTATCCTTACCCAGGGCAGAAAATCATGCAAGAGCGTGACAAAGGAATGTTTGTGATTAATGTAGAGCAGGATATCCCCAGTCCGGGTAAGTTATCGGCAAAACGAAATTACTTTGCGGCAAAGGCTGCGGTGGAAGAAAAAGGACGTGCTTCTAAGTTTAACCAATTGCGTGCAGAAGCGAAGGAAAATTATTATCAATGGCTCGTACTTGAAAAGAAAGGACATGTGCTACTTGAAAATAAAAGAATCGTCGAACTTATGCTGCAGTTGGCACGCATTCGATATCCGTACAATCAAGGAAGCCTGGGAAATATATATAAGGCTGAAGCCCGTTTGCACGAAGTGGATAACATGATTCTGATGAACACTGGTGAGATCGAAGAAAAGGCTTACCGTCTAAAAGCATTGATGAAACTTCCTGATAATAGCTTGCTAAAAATAGATACCGCAATGGAAATAACATTTGATGTCAATGAATTTATTTATGACACCGCTTCATTGAGTAAAGGGCGTAGTGATGTACAACAGATCAATCGTTCCATTGAGGTAATGCGGCAAAATCAGGCACGGCAAAAATCACAATCAAAACCTGACTTCAGAGTACGATATGAACATATGCAACCGCGGGGAGATATGCCTTTACAATTTTCATTGATGGCCATGGTGTCAATACCTATTGCTCCCTGGTCTTCTAAAATGTATAAGTCAGAAGTGGCGGGAATGAATCATGAAATCGAAGCCATGAAGCAAAGACGTGAAACGATCTTGATTGAAGCTCGCGGTAAACTGGCAGGCATGGCTGCGCAATTGGTGCGGATGAAACAACAATTGGAAAATTATGATCAAAAGATCGTCCCCGCTTTAAAGAAAAATTATGAAACACTTTTGCTGGCCTACGAAGAAAATCGTGAGCAGTTACCTATCGTGATTGATGGTTGGGAAGCGATGAATATGGCTCAAATGGAATACTTGAATAAGATGCAAGAGTACTATTTAATGATTGTACGTTATGAGAAAGAAATTGAAAAGTAAATTAATGCACGGACAGGTTTTTTTATCTATGATCGGCTATTCGTGGCTCATGCTGTTGTTATTAGGTAGCTGCGGACGGCAGGAAAGTTCGCATGAACATTCCGATACCTATACTTGCCCAATGCATCCGACAGTGGTTTCTGATAAACCTGGAGTTTGTCCGGTATGTGGAATGGACCTTGTGCGCAAAGCCCGACCTGGTGAAGAACTTAAAATCACACCAGATCTGGCCAGGGTAATCAAATCTACTAATGAGGTGGTTCTCACTTCTATTAATACGACTAAGGCGGTTTACCAAACGATGACACTATCTTTACCTTTACAGGGAGTAGTCACATATGACGCACGTAATCTCAACATCATCGCAGCTCGAGTTGGTGGACGCCTTGAAA
>JAHEMS010000266.1:3277-5536 GCA_024643595.1 Bacteroidota bacterium | reverse complement strand
TGAAGCCATAGAAGTAGTCAAAGCCCAGAAAGTTGGGCCAATGATCAAATGGACCCATTGGGCTGGTCTCGTACACGGGGGTATTATGGTTCTTGCCGAACCAGGATGTGATGTAGCCGTTCTGCCGAAGGATCTCCGCCACACTAGCCGTGCTTTTGGGTATGATGCCGGTGTAGCCATCATATCCAGTGGCCAGTTCGGTGATGATGCCTGTTCCTGCCACATGGTGGTTACGCCCGGTAATCAACGCGGCCCGCGTTGGCGAGCAGAGGGCAGTAGTATGAAAACGGTTGTACAATACGCCTTCATTCCACAGTTCGTCCATTTTCGGGGACGGCACGCCACCCCCCGTTACATCAAACTGTCCAAACCCGCAATCGTCCAAAAGAACGAGAAGGACATTAGGTGCCCCCGCCGGTGCCTTGATAGCTTTTGGGAAGGTGGCCGGGTCGGAGTCCATGTAAGTTGTTCCAACAACCCCCTGGAAATGTTTCTCAGGTCGGGGCAGTACTTCTTGAGCTAAACTTATATTAGCGTATAAAAAGATTAAAAAAACAGTGCATATAAATGGTATGCCTGACACTAGTTTTGATTTCATTTTTTTCATCTCCTAAGCTTTAATTTACGATTCGTTCGAATATAACTTATTTCACCTTCTCCACATTCTGATTTTCCATGATCTGTCGTAGAATGCTTACAATGGACCATATAATCTTAGATAAACAGAGAATCCTTTTTATTGGGATTTGACTATATCCAGTTGTTTTTATATCCGGCAGGCGTTTATCTCCAACAAATATTTTTGAATATCCATCGGCTTCAACATTTCTAAATTTTTGGCACTTGCTTAATATAAAATTCGAAAACAAAAACCTCAAATCGTTGTCATCTTTTAAGAAGCCAACGTTAGGTTTTAATTATTAATTGCATGTTACCATTGTCCCATGTCATGACCGATAACGACACCTTTCGTATAGCAGACACAAAATCCGCAAACACCATTTCAGCAGTTACCGCTCACCGCTGAGAACAGGTAGTTGCCTTTACTTTTAAAAAATGGAGATCTTGAGGCTTGAATTATTTACATTTAGCCATGAGAAAAATCCACTATGCCACACTGCTATTTTTGTTTTTTACCTGCACTCAACTATCCGCACAGACCATTCCATTACCAGAACATCCCCGACCTGATTTTGAAAGACCATTGTGGACGAACCTCAATGGCGTCTGGCAATTTGAATTTGATTCGCTCGATCAGGGAATAACAAAAAAGTGGAATGAAGGCAAAGCTGACTTTTCGCATAAAATCAATGTGCCCTTTCCCTGGGGATCACCCCTTTCAGGCGTAAAAGATAAGGCAGACATCGCCTGGTATAAGAGAGAAATCACCGTCAGCCCGGAGTGGAAAGATAAAAGAACGTTCATCACCATTGGTGCTTCTGATTGGGAAACTACCGTGTGGCTGGAAGGGAATTTATTAGGTTCGCACCAGGGTGGGTATACACCTTTCTCCTTTGAATTAACCGACTATATAAGGTATGGTGAACCGCAAAAACTGGTCGTGCGTGTTGATGACAAGCGCAGAGACTTTACCCTTTATGGCAAACAAGGGTATGGTAATGCCCGCGGCATATGGCAAACGATTTACCTGGAAGCAAAAGGTAACGACTACCTGGATGTCGTTCACTTTGTACCTGACATCGATCAGCACCTCGTGACCGTAAAAGCCTACCTGCCTGCTGAAGCACGGACTGATTTAAAATTATCTGTATCCATTAAGACAGCCACCACGCCCATCACTAAAGAAATCACCATTCCAAAAGGAAAAAATAATATTTCATTTCCGGTTGCCATTCCGCAAGCACACCTGTGGTCAATGGACGATCCTTACTTGTATGATGCCGAAGTGAAACTGGGAGATGATGTAGTCAAAACATATTTCGGGATGCGTAAGATTTCTGTTGTGAATTTACCCGGAACAGAATTTCCGTATGTCGCTGTGAATGGCAAACCTGTTTACTTACAGCTTACGCTGGATCAATCGTATCATCCGGAAGGATTCTATACGTTTCCGAGCGATGCGTTCATGAAAAATGAAATCGCACTGGCCAAGTCGATTGGCTTGAATGGCATTCGACCTCACATTAAGTGCGAGATACCCCGTAAATTATACTGGGCCGATAAATTAGGGGTGTTGGTAATGGCCGATTTACCCAACAGCTGGGGTGATCCCGAAGAGAAAATGCAGCTTGAGGCAGA
>JAHEMS010000266.1:0-3267 GCA_024643595.1 Bacteroidota bacterium | reverse complement strand
GTACGTTACGCGAAATGATTAAGCGCGACTTCAATCACCCTTCCATTTTTACCTGGACGATTTTTAATGAAACATGGGGACTACGCACCCATGTAGAAGAAAATGGAAAGCCTGTTGGGAAATATCTTCCCGAAACACAAATGTGGGTTTCTTCGATGTACTACCTCGCCAAATCATTGGATCCTACCCGACTGGCTGAAGACAATTCCATATGTTGTGGGGCAGGGCATACACAAACTGATCTCAACTCATTTCATGATTACCTGCCAGGCTGGGAATGGGAAAATCATCTGAAGCAACTGACTGAAAATTCATTTGAAGGAAGTACGTTCCAATTTGAACCTGGATTTAAACAAGGGGGGCAACCGAAAATAAATTCAGAATGTGGAAATGTATGGGGCTATGAAGGCAGCACGGGTGACGTAGACTGGAGCTGGGATTATCATCGTATGCTGAATACATTCCGGAAATATCCGGAAGTAGCAGGCTGGCTTTATACTGAGCATCACGATGTCATTAATGAATGGAATGGTTACTGGCGCTTTGACCGAACTAATAAATTCACTGGCATAGAAGAACTCATGTCCGGCATGAAACTCAACGATCTACATGCAGACATCTATCTATCCACAGGTAATGAAATCTGTACTACGGTAAAAGGTGGAGAACGCGTAAAAGTACCCCTTTATCTTTCATCCATGACCGATAAAGATTATGGAAAGCAACTAAAAGTTTCCTTTCAGGTGAAGCATACGAATTCGATAGGAGAAACTTCATTAAGCACACTGGGTTCAAAGCTAATCGACTATCAGCCCTATGCACAAAAGGAATTGGAATCGTTATCGATAGAAATGCCAGATGCAAAAGGACTGGCCATCCTTACCTTGCAACTTGAAGACCTCCAGGGAAAAGTACTTCATCACAACTTTATGCACTTTGAAGTGATTTCAGAAACCAAACTTCCCAAGACACAAATTCTATCCGTTGCTCCGGCCGACTTCACGCAATCGAAATGGAGTGTGAAACAATGGAACGTGTTGGATGGACTAAAAGTAAACGGAGCCGGGAATGGATTTTTTGAATATACCATCAAACTTGATAAGTCAATAAATGTGAATGTAAAAGAAACATATTTCCTGATTGAACTTTCCGCCAAGGAATTGTTTGTAAAAGATCGCGATCAGAAAGAAAAGACAAATGTTGATTTTATGTTGGGAGGAAAAGCCTCACCAAGCGGAAATCCGAACTCCTACCCAATGACCGATGAAACGTTATTCCCTTCGAAGATCAGCATCGCTATTAATGGAGAACCCGCTTTGACTATTACGCTCACCGATGACCCTGCTGATCATAGGGGTGTTTTATCATGGCATCATCAATTGAAAGATCGTAAGCTAAGAGAAGCAGGTTCCTATGGATATTTAATAAAAGTACCAGTGAGTAAAAAGCAACTTAATGCTGCTTTTGATAAAGGCGAATTAGTGATACGATTAAAAACGGAAGGAGATGGAGGCATTGCCGTGTATGGAAAATCGTTTGGAAGATATCCGGTCGATCCTTCTTTGGTATTGAAACTTAAATAAAGAATTACATGATCAGGCTATCTCCATCACTTCCTGCTTTCGTATAATCGGAGGCAAAGGTGCCGGGGATGCGCATCCATTTATTTTTAGTTTATCCACACAATCAGCTACTGAATCCGTGAGCAGGTTGCCTGCACTTTTACGACAAAACGGACATGCATGCACATTTGCCAGCGGGTCAATATAAAACGCTCCAGCACCTGCACCACGACAACCCAGCGTTGGTTTATAATATTCATGATAGATTACCGCTGGATAACTGCTATAAGAAGGATCATGACTCACTTTTAAAAACAACTGTTCCAGCATTTTCTTATGGTCATCGGAGAGTTGCACATCTTTGCCTGCATAGTGGCCTGTTGCGCGTGGTTCCAATAACTGCACAAAACTGACCTTCAACCTCTTGGCCATCAACATATATGCTTCCAGGTTTTCGTGCGTGAGAAATTCTCTGGTAGCACATAAAGAAAGGGCCGTGACCATGCCCGTTTCTCTCGCGGCCACCGCAGCTTCGCAGGCCATGCTAAATATCTTTTTATGATGACGAAATTCATTGTGCCATTGTTCATCATGATGATCGATACTCACACATATTCCGGTGAGGCCAGCTGCTTTCAATTCATACGCCCGCTCTTTTGTCAGCTGGTAGCCCGAAGTTACTATCCAGAAGCCAACCTGGTTTCGATACCGCTTTAATAATGAAAGTAAATCCTCATAGCGCATCATCGGTTCGCCCCCACCCAGGTGGATTTGACCTACGCCATACTGGATAAGCTTTTCAATAATCAGACAAACATCCTCAAACGAGAGCTTTTCTTTTAGATTGAGATTATCCCATTCAAAACAGTGTTCACACTGCATGGGACACTTTACGGTAAATCCAAATAAAACATTCCTCATCCCCACATGATCCGCGTCTGTGGAATTGATACGTTCACATTCGCGAATTACATTTCGGACAAACAAGGAAGAAGGCCAGCCCGCACCATACATATCCCAGTAATAATACCCATCTACCTGCGCGATGCGTTGAATATATTTTGGCCCGATGTATTTTTTTATCCTTGACTTCAGCACGTTAACCGTGGTCATCGTCTTACGCCAGTTTTTAAAATGAAAAAGCGCTATAAAGAAAATATGAATCTTGATGAGACGGGTCACCAGTTTTAATTTTATCCCGTGCACCATAGGGCTTTCTTCGCTATTGATCATTCGTCTATTTATTTATAGAGGCTGAAATTTCCGCTACTTGTAACAGCTGACCCAGCTCGTCATATTTTTCTTTTGAAAACCGGGAGAATCGACCATCTAATTTAAACGATAGTAGGGTAGTGATCTGTGGCGATCCTTCGTAATCACGAACATGCTGGTAATACCCACGTGAATGTAAAACATAATCATAGGTAAGGTTATCTTTTCCACGAGGAGGTAACGGAAAGGACACCGTTACTTCATCACCTGTTGTTTCCTGTGCGAGGTAATCACGATCCATCTTCTGAATCGATGCCCGTGCATCCTTACCGGTATTGGTCATGACGTGAGATGGCGTTAACTGCTTAACCTGGATACCCGAGTCCTTGGAATAATCCATCGCCACGTAGTCAAGATCCCACATCATAAAGCCAGCCGATAATTTAACGTTGACCGTTTCTGAATCATGTTTGCTCAGATCAATCGGCACCAC
>JAHEMS010000006.1 GCA_024643595.1 Bacteroidota bacterium | reverse complement strand
ATATTTTGAATTACTACCAACGCCCGCGTGGAATGCTTATCTTCCAATTGAATAGGAACTGCCGAAACCGAATAGGTATTGTTCAGCACATCGACATCAAATTGAGCAGTTTCCCCTTTAAATACCTTTTTCATAAAGGGCAACGCGTATGCATTGGCTTGTGGTGAAATCTTATCAAACAATTCATGCGATATCCAATCCCCTACATCGTGACCTAGTCTTTTCAATTCACTGCCTCCAACAAAAACATATTTCATGCTTTTATTTAGTACACCAATTATCCCTTCCGGAAAATTTCCAGCTATCGCATTTAATATCCGTTGTCTTTGTTCTAATGATTCCTGATTTTTCTGAATTTCCTTTGCCTTTACCAACTCTGTCAAATCAGTGAGAATTCCAATCCAGTATTGCAACTCATCATTAATGAAAATCGGAGCAATATCCATGTTCACCCAAAGCGGCTTGCGGTCCTTCGTATAATTCAGGAGCACTTCATTGACAGGCTGTTGATTTTTTAATTGACTCGCCACCCGTTTTAAAGTTTCTATATCGGTATCCACCCCCTGCAACTTTTCTCCTGGAATCCTGCCGATGATATCTTTTAATGTGTATCCTGTTATACGTTCGAAGCTCTCGTTTACCCACTCTACTTTCCCTCTCTTATCAGTAATAATTACACAATTATTGGTGTGTCTTGCCACCCATGATAAGCGTTCAATTTCAATTTCAGCTTTCTTGCGATCATTAATATCCTGCAACGTTCCTCTAAATCCAACAAGTTGTTTCTTTATCAAGATCGGAATGATGTGGGCGTTTACCCATTTTTCCTTCCCCTCGTTGGTAATTAATCTAAAATCGAAACTAACTTCCCTCATCTCCTGAATAAGCTTACTATAGGCTGCGTCAGTTTTTGGACGGTCTTCTTTATATACAAATTTTATGAGCGATTTAAAGCTTGGGGTAAAATCTTTGCTAACCTCATACAGCACATACATTTCATCCGTCCAGTCAAGTTTTCTGGTAAACAGATTATACTCGAAACTTCCAATGCGCATAGCCTTCTCTGCACTGGCCATCAGGTCCTTAAATTTCCGCTCCTCCGTAATATCGCGCATCGTTACCACCAAGTACTTATTACCGTTCGGATTATAAAACACACTATTCGTAATAAATACATCCAGAATATTACCTGACTTGTTAACAACCCGATGAGCTTTATTTACAATATCCCCCGTTGAAAAATAGTCTTGAGTTTTTCCATTTTTCTTCCGATGACCTTTCCCGATGATTTTAAGATAGGTTTTGCCACTAAGTTCTTCTTTTTTATATCCCAGCAGCTTGCTGAATCCGTCATTTACTTTTACAAACTTTCCTGTTTCATTCACCACTGCAAGACCAATATCGGCCGTGTGAAATACCGAATCAATGAGCTTCTCTGATCGGGCTAATTCGGCTTTTGTTTTCTTTTGCTCCGTAACGTCCAACATGCTAAACGAAATAGATTCCACTTTACGCCCCTTATCCAATACCGGAGTAAAACTGAAAATAAATGAATGCTCTTGGCCTTTAGGATCTGTTAGATCATGCTCTGCGCGTACAGTCTTTCCAAGAAAAGAATTCTTAAGATCAGGCGATAATTTCTGTATAGCGTTATTGGTCAGAATATCCTGAAATTTCGTTCGAACTGATATCTTAGTCCCAAAAATATTTTTTATGGTCTTTGCGGCCAACTCATTGTAGGTCACTACTCGCGCATTTTTATCTAAAAGAATAAATGCCTGTAGCGTATTGTTGAGCAAGGCTTGGATATTCGCTACGGATTGTTTCAACGTGTTTACCTGGTTTTGAAGCGATTTATTGGCAACGCTCAAATTCCGGTAAATACTATTTATCTCTTTATTGGATGACTTCATCTCTTAACAGGCTTTTTGAAGATCTCCGTTGAGAGACTTTATCTTTTTATTAGCAATTTCATATCGCTTGATAATTTTCTGAAGAGCTTCTTTGGAGGGCAATCTATATGAAGTTTCGCTTTTCTTTTTCGCCATCTTTGATTGTAAAGTCTTAATTTAATTAGAAACGAAAGCAATCTAAATTAGATATTCATTTTTCTAATTAGGCAAATTCCCACCACGTTTAACTAAATGGCAAAGGTCGATTAGATAATCCCAAACAATTTCCATGGCAAAGTATCATCTATTCACTACCTGATAAATATGAAGGCAATATATTGACGTAATAATTCTCTTGACTGAATCGCTTTATCCTACCATCTCAGTTCCGTTTGCTTTTACGGATTCAGTGGTTTTTGATTTTTTTCCCTTTCCAGTGACAACGCCCATCAGCTCATCAAATTTTTCTTCAAGTTTTTCATTCAGCGCATTGGCCAGGTCCTCACCTTTCTTTGTAATGTTTCTTCTGGTGTGTTCTCCCTTTTCGGGAGCGAATATCATTCCTAATACAGCGCCTGCGGCAATCCCTGCCATCACGCCTAATAATGCTTTTCCAGTACTCATATATTTATCTTTTTGATTGTAAATTGAAGGTATCGTGTTCTCTATTTATTATCGATGACCAAAATCACGGTAAATCAGGATATTTAATTTACATGCCGCAAAATCGCACGGCGCAACTATTTTTTTATCTATTAAATTTTAAAACTTTACATGATCATATTTCTATTTCACTTACAGCATATATGCTACACAAAGATAAATTCCATCATTGTACTAAGCTTCAACCAGCATCTTTCGTGGTTTGCGCAATGCTTTCTCTGCACGGTTAATATTTTCTATTCCTTTGAATAGGGAGTCGGAGTTAAATGAAATACTGTGAATCCTCTGCTCTACGAGAAACTGCGCAAACTCGGGAAAATCACTGGGAGCCTGTCCACAGAGTCCAATTTTGATTTTAGCTTTCTTCGCTTTCTTAATTGCTAAACTGATTAGTTGTTTGACTGCGTCATTCTGCTCGCTGAAAAGATTAGCAACTATTGCGGAGTCACGATCGATACCCAAGGTGAGTTGGGTGAGATCATTAGAGCCTATTGAAAATCCATCAAATACCTTAGCAAATTTTTCTGCCAATATGACATTGCTAGGAATCTCAACCATCACATAAATCTCAAGATTATTTTCGCCACGTTTCAGTCCATAATTTGCCATCTCTTCAACTACCTGTTTTCCTTCTTCTACGGTGCGGCAGAAAGGAATCATAAGCTTCACATTATCAAGTCCCATTTCATTGCGTACTACTTTCATGGCCTCGCATTCCAATCTAAATCCTTCTTTATATCGTTCATGGTAATAACGTGAAGCGCCCCGGAAGCCAAGCATTGGATTCTCTTCTTTAGGTTCAAACTCTTTGCCTCCAATCAGATTGGCATATTCATTCGTTTTAAAATCACTCATTCGCACAATTACTTCGCGTGGATAGAAGGCGCAAGCAATAGAGGCTACCGATTCTGCCAACTTATCAACAAAATATTTTTCCTTGATTGTGTAGAGGTGTGTCATTGCATCAATTTCAGCCTTAACAACTTCATCCTTAAGTTTATCGTAATTGATGAGCGCCATGGGATGAATGCGAATGCTATTATTGATGATGAATTCAATGCGCATAAGGCCTATGCCGGCACAGGGATAAAATGAAAGTTTAAATGCTTTTTGCGGGTCACCCAATATCAACATGGGCAATGTCTTTTTTGGCTTCTTCAGTGACTGCAGGTCTAATTTCTGTTCATTAAATTTCAAGGTGCCATCGTAGATGTAGCCGGTTTTTCCTTCGGCACAAGAAATCGTTATGGATTGTCCATCATGAATAGCGGTGGAAGCATTGCCAGCACCCACAATAGCAGCAACTCCTAATTCGCGCGCCACAATAGATGCATGACTGGTACGGCCACCTTTGTTCGTTACAATACCACCCACCTTGCGGAGTACTGGATCCCAATCTGGACTTGTTGTATCTGTAATAAGAATTTCACCTTGCTTTAAGTGGTCTGCCTCTTTTGGAGATGACAGTATTCTGGCAACACCAGTTACAATCTTATTTCCAACTGCTTCTCCTGTAGCGAGCAGCGTTCCTTTTTCCTGAAGTTTGTATTCATGGATTTCGTAAGGGTTTTGCAAACTCCTTACCGTTTCAGGTCTTGCCTGAATGATATAAAGCTTTCCATCCAATCCATCTTTCGCCCATTCAATATCCATTGGCCGTTTATAATGCTTTTCTATGCGCAGCGACCATTCTGCCAGCGTGTTTATTTCTTCGTCATTCAACACAAACATACCTCGTTTCTCCACAGGAGTTTCCAGGTTTACAACCGGAGTCATGAAAGAATAGCGATTGCCATCATTATAGACCATGGTCTTTTCTTTTTCTCCTAATTTCTTGGAAATGATAGCTCTTTTGGCTGTGCCCAGATTGGGTTTGAAAATCAAAAATTCATCAGGTGTAACTGCACCCTGAACGATGTTCTCACCTAACCCCCAAACACCCGTGAGAAAAATTACATCCCGAAATCCTGATTCAGGTTCGATGGTGAACCCTACGCCTGAACACGCAAGATCAGACCGGACCATCGGCTGAATACCAACCGACATCCCTACACTCATGTGATCGAAATTATTATCCTCCCGATATTTGATAGCGCGGTTGTTAAAAACAGAAGTAAAGCATGCCTGAACAGCCGCAATCAATTGATCTTCGCCATACACATTTAAAAAAGAATCATGCTGTCCCGCAAAACTTACATGCGGTAAATCTTCAGCCGTGCCACTGCTTCGCACCGCAACAGAAAGCGATTCTTTGCCTTGGCTAAGATTCTGGTAAGCATCCTTTATCGCGTTTACCACATTCTCTGGCATCTGACCTTTTTGCATCAGGCTGCGTGCTTCATTACCGATTTCATTTAGATTTGAGAAATTCTCACGATCCAAACTTTCCATAAGTTTTGTGAGATTCTCTTTTAAGTGATTCTGGCCCATGAAATTCCAGTAGGCTGTCACCGTAATAGCAAAGCCATCTACCGCATTAACTCCTTCGGATTTTAATTCACGCAGCAACTCACCCAAGGAAGAATTTTTTCCGCCTACAACAGGAGTATCTCGTAGGGATAATTCCCCAAATGGAATAACAATATCAAATTTTTTCATAGCCTTAAAATAGCATGGTGCTACATGCTATTAAATGATCCCTGACCTCTGTAATAGTGATTATGGTCACAGGAATTGGTGATGCCCTAATTTTCCTGGATCACCTCGTAACATGACGATAATCTCGCGCAGTATTGATGAGCATCATAGCCATAAACGCATGATCAGTTTATGTTTGTGTTATCTAAATCAGTTAATGTTTAACTAAAAAAAGGAGGGTTTTATGAACAGCTTAATGAGAAACGAAGGATTATTTCCTTCCATGCTTACCGATGTATTAGGAGTTAGTCCATTTCTAGGGCCTAGTCTTTTTGACGTTGATTTCGATATGCTGCCCGCCCGAATTGGATTCAATGTGCCTTCAGCTAATGTAAAGGAAACCGAGAAAAGTTATCACATTGAATTGGCAGCACCCGGTCTTGCCAAAAAAGACTTTAAAGTAGAAGCAGACAATGGTGTGTTAACGATTAGCTCAGAAAAGGAAGAGGAGAAAAAAGAAGGGAGTGGCGGATATACCCGAAAAGAATATTCATATAATTCTTTCAGCCGTTCATTCACACTTCCTGAAAATTCCAAAACAGACAAGATTGATGCTAAATATGAAGACGGTGTCCTTAAAGTAACCGTTCCTAAAAAAGAATTAACTCCAGTAAAAGCTAAAAAGGAAATAGCCGTTTCCTAATTAGGTAATAAGGACCTTAGCCCCGTAAGGTTAAGGTCTCTTTTCTAAATCTTAAACTACGGTTATGAAAGAAGTTCTTCAGCAAATGCAGAATGAAAAAGGTCAACCTTGTCTGTCTATCATATTGCCCACGCACAAACTTTCACCCGAGCGCGCGTTAAACAACAACATCATACGGGAAGGGTTGGCTCAGGCAAAATCCTTATTGGATACATCGCAAAACTGGCCTCGTGAAATCATTACTAAGTTATCCGTAAAACTGGATGATCTGATGGATCAAATCAATCCCAACTCACTAAAAGAGGGTCTTGGATTATTTATATCACCAGGTTTTTCAAGTACCCTATCGTTTACTTTTCCGGTAAAAGAGAAAATAATCCTGGCGGATTCTTTTGAAACACGAGATGTCGGTTATCTCTGTCAGTTGATGCACGAATATTATCTGCTCTTGTTATCCAAAAAAGAGATTCAATTTTTTAAATCGGATGGAGAAACGCTGGAAGAAATCCACAATGAAGATTTCCCTATGACCTATGAGATTCAATATGAATACGCCAGGCCTGTACGCGGTCTTTCTTACGGAAGCATGGTAAAGACTTATGAGCAAGACAAGTCCATCGATGAGGAGTTTCGTCAATTGACATTCCTCAAAACAGCTGACGAAAAACTTCGCAATTATCTTGATGCTGGAGATTGGCTATTAATCAATGGTGTTACTGAAGAAATTGCGAACTTCGAAAAGTTAACCGTACACAAATTAAATATTGTCGGGAAAATAAAAGGCAACTTGAGCCATACCATTCCGGTACTTCAAGACAAAGCCATCGAAAAAATAACTGAGTATAGAAATAAAAAGAATGAGAAACTCCTGTTTGAAATAAGGGAAAGTGTAGGAAAAAACAGAGCCGCTGTCGGATTACAGGAAGTATGGAAAAATGTTTGGGAAGGAAAGGGGTTAACCATGGCTGTTGACAGGGGATTTTATCATAGTGGATATACCTTGCCAGATTCGGAGTATCTTCTGCACCTGATGCCACCGCTCGGTAATTATCAAATCATTAATGATGCCATTGATGATGTAATTGAAATGATGATACGTAAAAACGGAGAGGTCATATTTTATGATAGCCATGAACTTGATGATCTGGGAAGAATTGCTTTACTGCTTCGATACTAAAAACATGGATAGTCAATAAATATTATTATGCTGGGGGAATTAACCGCACTTGAGATAGATAAGTTACTCAACGAGCAAATGGTTGGAAGAATAGGGTGCTTTGCTGAGGATAAAATATTTGTAGTTCCCATCACCTATGTCTACAAGGATGGTTATATCTACGGCCATTCGCGTGATGGGCAGAAAATTGAAATGATGCGGAAAAATCCCAGGGTTTGCTTCGAGGTGGATTTCATGAAACATGGTTTAACCGTATGGCAGAGCGCCATTTTATGGGGCGAATATGAAGAGATGGAGAAAGAAGAAGAAAAAATGAGTGTTTTAAAATTTTTAACAGATCGTTTAGCTTCACTTGAACCCAGTGAAACAATGATGAAGCCGGCCCATCATTTACCAAATCCTCATCCGCACAATGCCGGAATTAAAGCTATTGCTTTCCGGATCAAAGTCATTGAGAAAACAGGGAGATTCGAGGATAATAATTATTAAATCATTCATTCCGAAACACTATCAATCCACCTTCCATTACCTCCTGAACTATTACTTGCATTACAAAAAAGCGATTCCCATTCATAAGAAGAACTGCCGATTGAATAACTTTTCCGTTACGCTTACGCGCAACTTCTTATCTTTATAAAACGATTCGCTGGCACAATGCCTCATCCATCATCAACAAAAAAAATATACACGCTCTTTCAACTCACTGCTTCCATCAAGAAGTCGATTGAAAGCAATACAGCCGACAATACCTATTGGATCAAAGCTGAGATCTCCGGTCTCAATTTTGCCAATTCGGGCCACGCTTATCTGGATCTGGTAGAACAAAAGAATGGCGATAAGGTGGCGGTCATGCAATGCACAATATGGTACAATAGATTACTTTACTTACAGGAAAGCCTCGGCAGCGATTTCATGAACATCTTAAAAAACGGTTCAGAAATAGTATGCGAGGCAAAAGTTAGCTATCACCAGGTATTTGGTCTCAAACTTTTTATTCATGATATCGATCTCTCCTACAACATTGGGGCGTTGGAAAAAAGAAAACAACAAACCATTTATTTCCTGAAAGAAGAAGGTCTATTCGATAAAAACTCAAGAATAAGCGAGCCTCTTGTCATCCAACATATAGCGCTCATCGCCTCGCCAAACACGGCTGGCTATGCCGATTTCATCAACCATATTGTTCAAAACGAGCGCTTATATAAATTCAACATCACCGTCTTTCCAGTTCAAGTTCAGGGAGATGGAGCGGCCATTGCATTAAAAGCTGCGCTGGAAAAAGTGAATACGAAAAAATTCGATGCGGTCGCTTTCATTCGGGGTGGGGGCTCCAAACTTGACCTTGATCCCTATAATGATTACGACCTTTGCAAGGCAGTGGGGAGCCTTCCGCTCATGGTCATGACCGGGATTGGACATGAAACAGATATTACTGTGCTCGACATGATTGCAAAAAGCAGGCACAAAACCCCCACCGCATTAGCCGATTACCTGCTTGATAAAATGGCTGCGTATGAACAGGAGATGCTAACACTGTTCATGAGTATCAGCAACAGCGCTACCTCCATTATTCAACTCAATCAGATAAAACTTCAGCAGTTTGGAGAGATCATTCAAAACTATCCACAGTTGTTGTGTGACGAAAGACGGGCAGCACTACAAATTATCTCAGGTCAGATCGCAAGAATAGCCACAGGGCATCTTACTCAGATTAAAACAAAACTTGATTCCATAAAGAAGGCAATTTTGACATCCATTGATATCAAAATGAAACTTCAACTTCAAAGCCTGGCAATGCTAAGCCATTCAATAACATTGCTAAATTCCGAAAAAACACTCGCCCGGGGTTTTTCAATCACCCGTCAAAATGGAAAAACAATAACGTCAATAAAAGAAATCAATCCTGACACAGATCTTGATATAACTATACGCGATGGAACCATCGCTTCCAAGATCATAAATATTAAATCCAATGGGTAAAAAGCAAACCTACGAAAGCGCTTACGAAGAACTGAAAATCATCATGGAAGATCTTCAGCAAGACAAAATCTCTGTCGATGAACTTAATTCAAAAGTAAACCGTGCTACTGAACTCATCGTCTATTGCAATACCATGCTCCACGATACCGAAATGAAAATAGCCGATGTGATCAACCGATTTCAGGAAGAAAGTTGATTACTAATTGTCTCTTAATGGCATAACGGTACAGGTTGGCAAATAACCCGCTTTCCTATTACCTTTATCTGTTTCCCAAATCCAGTAAAAATGAATGTCGGTTTATTCATTCCCTGTTACATTGATCAGTTCTACCCACAGGTAGGCATAGCCACATTAGAACTCCTGGAGAAAATGGGTTGTAACGTGGGGTATCCCCTGAAACAAACCTGTTGCGGTCAACCTATGGCTAACAGCGGTTGTGAGCAGGATTCCATTGCCGCATATCAACATTTTGTCAAAAACTTTTCTTCCTACGATTACATCGTGACACCATCAGGAAGTTGCGCCTATCATGTGAAGAAGCATTACAACATCATTGAGCAAACGCTGGAAGTCAAAAATGTACGCGAGCGAACTTTTGAATTCGTTCACTTCCTTACTGACATCCTAAAAGTAAAAGAAATTCCGGGAAGCTTTCCGCACCAGGTAGGCTTGCACCAAAGTTGCCACGGACAACGTGGGCTCAAACTTTCCAATGCCTCTGAAATTACTCCCGTAAAAGATGGAGAGGCCCTCCGTTTACTTAGAACAATCAAAGATATCCGTATAACAGAACTTGATCGCAATGATGAGTGCTGTGGTTTTGGCGGAACATTTTGCGTTACCGAAGAGGCTGTGTCCTCGCGAATGGGAACAGACCGGGTAGCAGATCATATTAAAAACAAAACTGAGGTGTTAACCGGAGGAGACATGTCTTGCCTTATGCACCTTGATGGAATCATCAAAAGGCAAAAACTTCCAATCAAAGTAATGCACATCGCTGAAATATTAAACGGAAACAGTATTACCAAATGAGTGTCAATCACGCCAGTTCTGCCAATACATTCAATCGGGATTTCGATCGTACTACCTGGCACGATGAATCATTATGGTTTGTTCGCCAAAAACGGGATAAAGCGGTATTCAGTGTTTCCGAATTTCAACAGCTTCGCGAAGTTGCTTCCAACATCAAAGAGCACACATTAAGCAGTTTAGATCACTACCTGATTGAGTTCGAACAAAATGCACTTAGCAATGGCGTGCATGTGCATTGGGCTGCCAACGCCCAGGAACACAATCAAATTATTCTGGATATCCTGAAGCAAAACAAGGCAACCAGAATTGTGAAGAGTAAATCCATGCTAACTGAAGAATGTCACCTCAATCCCTTTCTTAAAGAAAATGGATTTGATGTGGTTGATACGGACCTGGGTGAACGAATTATACAATTTAGAAATGAGCCACCCAGCCACATTGTGATGCCTGCGATTCATCTAAAAAAAGAAGATGTCGGCAAAACATTTCATGAACATCTTGGTACACCGGCTAATGAAAAAGATCCACAACGTTTAACCGAGGCTGCCCGCCAACACTTGCGTGAAAAATTTGTTGCAGCCGAGGTGGCCATCACTGGAGTAAATTTTGCGATTGCCGAAACCGGCAGTGTGGTGGTTTGCACCAATGAGGGAAATGCAGATCTTGGTGTAACCTTTGCCAAGGTGCATATCGCGTGCATGGGAATTGAGAAGATTATTCCGAAATGGCAACACCTTGGGGTTTTCACTCGGGTGTTGGCACGAAGCGCTACCGGTCAGCCCATCACCACCTACACATCACACTTCACAAAACCACGTGATGGAAATGAAATGCATATTGTTATTCTTGATAATGGAAGGACACAGCAATTAGGGAGAGAGGATTTCAGGAATTCACTAAAATGCATTCGTTGTGCTGCCTGCATGAATACTTGTCCGGTGTTTCGAAGAAGCGGTGGGCATAGCTATGGCTTCACGGTTCCTGGTCCAATTGGTTCCATACTTTCTCCTAATCTCGATCTAAAAAAATACAGTGCACTTCCATTTGCTTCCACCCTTTGCGGATCTTGTTCTGATGTTTGTCCTGTAAAAATTGATATTCACGTTCAACTCTACAAATGGCGCCAGATTATTAGTAAAGAAAATGCTTTGCCCATCAGTAAACGGTGGAGCATGAAACTATTGTCCACGGTCTTGTCAAGACACGGCCTGTATAATCTTGCTGGGAAGATCGCCCGATTTACACTTCGATGGATGCCACACAGCATCACGCATAATACCTTGCTAAATTCGTGGGCGAAATCACGTGAACTACCCCATCCGCCAAAAGAAAGTTTCGGAACCTGGTATCAGAAAAACAAATTGAAATGATGAATGTGAGAGACAGAATATTATCACAAATTAAAGTTAACAAGCCTTCGTCATTGGCTCTGAATGAAATTCCAGTGTTTATGGGAGATGATTCGCTAACCAATTTCAAAAAGAATCTTGAAAGCATAAGTGGTCAACCAATAGAAGTCAATTCCACCAATGAAGTAGAAAGCATCGTAAATCAACTTTTCCCCTCCGCCAAAAAAATAGCATCATCCATAATCCCTGGCACCGTTTCAATTGATACGTCTTCAGATCTGGTCTCACTTGAGCAAGTTGAGGTGGCGGTACTGAGAGGTGAATTTGGAGTGGCAGAAAATGGTGCCATCTGGCTTCCGGAATCAAACATGATAAACCGATCGCTTCCTTTCATCGCGCAGTATTTGGTTCTGGTTCTTAAAAAAAATGATATGGTAATGAATATGCATAAGGCGTATGAACGATGTCGCCCTGGCAATTATGGTTCATTCATCGCCGGACCATCCAAGACTGCAGATATTGAACAATCGCTGGTGATCGGAGCACATGGAGCCCGATCATTAACCGTAATTTTGGACTGATTCAAGACTGAATCCGAATTTTGAATTCAAAATAATAATTGCCTTCATAATTGTTTATCAAAAACAATCAATCTGAATTATTTCAGTTTTCTTAACGGTAGAAGCACTGGTTCCTATTTCTTCTGGCACCGTATATGGGCATAGGGTCTCCGGCTTCTATGGCCCCCAGATCTGGTGCCTTGCCATTAAACCCGTCATTGATATTCGGCAACAACATTCCTTTATCAACTGCAATTCCTTTTTGCGTTAATGTAAAATCGATATCCGTAGCGTGATAAACCCGATGTGGTGTAGATGGATCAGGAGGACTCATGTTTGTAAAAACATCGTAGTCAATTTCTACTCCATGTTTTTCAAGTCCGCTATCTTCAGAAAAACTTTTAAGTGTTGGATAGGCTTTGGCATTGGCGGCCGTGATTTCATAATCCCGCATCTTGCCATCAGCGGGTGCAATCCAATAGTATTGATTTCCTCCTCCCCTGTTGGGTCGGTATCCATTGTAATCATACGTGGAGTATGTAGTGGCCATCGGAAACGCGGTTAACGATCGCTTAGGCGCGTCAATCCCGAGAAATAAATTATTTTGGAAATGAGCATTCGAATAAATGTCCGTGTTTCGGTTTTCGCTGATAATTGTATTATGCAATACATACAAACCAGCAGGCTTTGCCATGAACTTAAGGGCAAAACCATTCGGAATATTATACATCACATTTCGGATAAAGTAGGCTGGCCCGCCAAAAACAGGCTGTGCACTTAATCCACATTGCCCGGCATTGACGCCACGGTTTCGCAATACCCTGATGTTATGAACACCTCCATCTGCTTCAATAAAATCATCAACAACGAGATGAATATCATTTTCATAAATGTCAATCGATACCGCTTTTAAATCTTGTTCCTTTTCCGGTGTTCCATACGTTGAAATCGTAATGCCATCATGAAAGAAGGCAATTGAATTGTTACAGATCACATGCCCCGAACCATACACCTTAATCGCAATATATCCCGTTAGCTGACTTGGTGGATATATACCTGGGCTAGCCCAACCAATAAGGCGATATCGGTCTTCACGTCCGATGATAATATTATCGGCAATGTAAAAATTCTTTGAGTTAGCGTTTTCTGTGGTGAGTGCAATACCCACATCTTCGATACGACAATTCCTGATCGTAAGATTTTTAGCGCCAATAACGTCTTTAAAGCCTGCATGAAATGCAATGTCCGCATTGCGGATGGTAAGGTTTTCAAAAATAGTATTCTCAGATGCTGTTACATCAAAGAGTGTGTGTACCCCTGCTCCATCAATGATTGTTTCGCCATCTCCCGCACCTTTTATAACGATCGGTTTATCTTCTGTTCCCTTAATTGTCAACACATAAGTACCATCAAAAGGAATACCGTTGGGGTCAACATAATTAAGTCGGTCCGCTTTATATAATCCGGCATGCATCACAATGATATCACCTGCTTTTACTCTCCGTTCTGTTACTACTGACCAATCGCCAAGCCCTGAACCATAATAGGCCGCCTTCAATCCTAAAAAGGATGGTTCTTCTTTTTTCCCTTTCCAGTCAACCGGATAAACATGAAGTTTTCTTCCCTCCATTGATTCCTTCGGTTCTGCGCGCGTACGCACTTTAACTATCTGAACACTTTCTCCTTCCACACCTTCAGGATCCTTAATCGTAAACCTGCATTCATATTCCGTATCCGGGAGGAGATCAAATACACTACCAGCAAATAAATCAGGAACGGTATACTCAAGATTCTCCATCTTTCGAAAGACTCGCTCTCCACCAAGCCTTAAAAGCGGTAATGCCTCTTTCCAGTTTTTTGTACCACTAACCCGATAGGCAGTATGTACTGTTGCATTTCTATTTTGATCGCCTTTAAAATCCAATTCGAAACCGAGGCTGATTAAAGTAGGAGGCTCAACAACAATTTTTCCCGTTTTTATTTTTTCCTGGGCGATACTCATTACGGGAAATAAAAGAGTGAGCATACAACAAGCAAACCGGATTTTTTTCATATCAATTGATTGCGATCAACGATGTCTTATTTACTCCATTAATAGTATCTGCCCATCAGCGGGTGTTCGACAATTGCTCGCTTTAATTCCAATAAATCAACAGAGCCCTGGTAACTGTAAACTACCTTTCCGCCTGGTTCTACTAATAAAGTGTAAGGCAATGCACCATTCCAGTTCGGATCTACTGCTTCAATAAGTTTGTACTTATCCGTACCATCGTAAAGGAAATTCTGCACAGGAGAATGCGTTTTATCCAAAAATTTCTGTGCCCTGTCAATATGTTCAGGATCATCTGCCGACAGTGAAACGAATTCAAAACTGCGATGTCCGTACCAACGTTGTAACGCAACCAAATCAGGATACTCCAAAATACAGGGAGCACACCAGGTAGCCCACACATTTATTAACCTGAGTTTGTCGGATGAATTCTTGACCAATTCTTTTATACCGTTTTCATTTAATTTTGAAATCGGAGATGGTCTTGCATTCCATTTTGCCTCCACCGTTAAACCGTATTCACTCTTCCACGCCCATTTAGTTGTGCATCCGAACACTTTGTTTACAGGGGTCTCTACAGGTCTCCCACCTAATACTGCGTCCATCGCGGCTCGAAGATCTTCTGAATCTGCAGCGCCAGGTTTTTCGATACCATCTATTCTTCCACTATACTTAAGCTTTCTTTCCTTGTCAAACACAAACGCATGGGGTGTCGCTACTGGTCCATAGGCAATGGAAACTGATTGGGTATCGCCATCATATAAGTAAGGGAAATTATATTTTTTATATTCATACCTGATTTTCATTTCACTAAATGAATCATTTAAATCTGTGTAGCCACACTCCTCAGGTAGAAGGCCCATGGCACTATTGGGCATAATGGCCACTATCGCTACACCTTTATCTCTATAATCATCAGTTAACTTAATTATTCTGTCTTCATAAGCTTGTGCTGTAGGACAATGATTACAATGAAAAATAATAACTAATACGTCTGCATTATTGAAGTCACTGAGGGAAAGAAATTTTCCGTACACGTCTGGAAGCCGAAAATCGGGTGCCCTCTGATCAATGTCTAATGTCTTCACCTCCTGTTTTGGAACAGCAATTGGATGAGGCACAAAGCCTGAATCGAGTCCAGTTGTTTCTTCTACGCTAGTCGATGCATTTTGATTACACGATGTGCTTATCAATAATAAACCCGAAAGGAGCGCTACAGAACAACCAATGATTTTCATTTTATATTATTTATTTGAGGTAGTTGATTAATAGGTAGCTAATGCTTCACTTTCTCCCATTTCGCCCAGCACTTTTTTCAATCCTTCAATATTACCCATGAGTACTTTCTTTACATCCTTTTCCGCAATATGGCCCAATATTCCAATTGGACCATCGTATCCTGATTCCTTTATCGTTTGTAGCATTTCCAATTCGCTATCACCCTTTCCAACCGGGAGAATTTGGGGACCATCCACATTCATGCCGTTTATATTTATTGCTTTTAAATAGGGAAGCATCCTGTGTAAACGTTCTGGGAAATCTTTAATTTGACTATGGGCATGATGAAAGCTATAAACAATGCCAACATTGCTCAAGCCAGATTTCTCAATAATTCTTATTTGATTATCAGGTTCGCCAAACCAATCGCCATGGTTGTATAAATTAATCGTACATCCTAAATCAGAAGCCATTTTATGAAGCGACTTAACGGCTTCAACCCCCTTATTCAATTTTTGTTCGTCTGTAAGACCATCAAAAAAACTTTTCTCTATTCCCACCCAGAAATCTGTTCTGACGTTATTCTTTCTCACCATGTCGACCATTACCTGGTTGGCACTATCTAATTGATCCGCTTGTGGGGTTGAAATCCATAGCCAAATTGCTTCCAGTTCGATTTGGTTTTCTGATAATGATTTGATTTCATCTTCAAAAGTTGAAAGATGCTTCGTTCTCCAATCGTAAGCAAGTTTAGAAATACCAAGTTCTTTCAACATGGCCGCTCTTTCTTCAGGCCCTCTTTCCAGGCTATCAAATGGTACAATACACCAAGCCATTAAATTTGATTTCGCAAACAAAAGCCAGTTATCCTGTTGATTTTTCGTGCCACACGAAATCATCAGGAATAAAGAAAGCAGGAAAGCAGCAGATCTGTACATAGTAACTATTTTACTAAATATAAAGTAAAGCCTTCATCATCTTATGAAAAATTATGTAAGCCATCAATTCACGTGTTGTTCGGCCAATGGTTAACATAAACCCCTGGGACCGTGATACGAAATCGGCCGCATAAGAAAGTCTAAAAGTATAATCCGTCTTTTAATATTTTCTCAATGGCTTTCCGTTCATGTGTTTTCAGCATCGCTTGTTGCTCAGCATCCAGAAATTCAGAGTTTACTCCTACACATCGAAAGGGAAGTCCACTAAATACTTGATTAAAAATCAAATCTACTCTCTCCAAATGATAATCAGAAGTAATTATAGTGATCAGGGGTTGTGCTATTTGAGAAAGCACCTCTTTCGATTTAACAGCATCCTCAACGGTGTTTCCGGATAGTGCAGATTCGAGGAATGCAGTTTCAGGAATTCCTTTGGCAATCAAGAACTCTTTCGCATAAACTGCATGGGCCTGTCGGGAAACATTAAAGTGTTTGCCCCAGCCACCTGTACAAAGCACCTGTTTTCCGTGGGAATATTGTTGAACAGCATAATCCAGTCTACTCTTGGCGATATCACTTAATTCCCCTTCCGGAGAATTTGGAGATCCTAAAATGACCAACACTTCGTTGGATTCCATCGCTTATTTTAATCCTCTTGACGACTTTGTCTTTTTCAGATCAAGGTTGTATTGAACAGCCTGGAGTTTACGACCGTAATGAAGGCTTGCGTTTACCTCATAACCAAAGAGTAATACCACAGTAAGCAAATCCATCCAAATCATCAGCGCTATGAGTGCTCCGATTGAACCATAAATTTTGTTGTACGTGCCGAAGTTGGTGATATAAAAGGAAAACCCATAAGAGATACCAAGACCGGCAAATGTTGCCAGAACCGAACCAATCGAAAAAAACTTCCAGCTGTAATGAACTGCGGGGCCAAAGTAATAAATACAAGAAATCACGATAAAGAAGAGAATGAAAATGACGAGAAAGCGAAGGACAAACAAAAAATAAATGGTGTAATCATTCAGATTGACATTGAATCGCTGGGCATTTACAGTCAGGTAATCAATGGCTATTTGCCCAAATAATAAAAGTGTAACTGCTACAAAAAGAGCCGCTGAAAGCATCATTGTCAGCGCCAGTGCTGTAATCCGCATGCGCAGCATTCCTCTTTTCTCTACCGTGCGGTAACATGAATTAAATGCTTTAATCAGCGCAAGCATTCCATTTGTCGCCAGGTAAACGGCAAATAAAAACCCAAATGTGAGTAAACTACCTCGCTGATTTTTAACTATGTCTTCGATGGTATGCGATACTTCTCCAAACATACTGGGAGGTAATAACGTGCGCATGAACTCCATTATGTTTTCCTGGCTGATTGTTGGAAAATAATCCGATATATATGGGATAAGGGTAAATAAAAATATGATGGTTGGAAAAATGGCCAGGATAAAATTGAATGCTACTCCATTTGAGCGATCCAGTATTTCATCTTCCTGTATGTTATGAAAAAAGATTTTAAAGAATTTATACAGTGATAAATTTCCGTAGCTCTTAAACTTAATTTTTTTTAACCAGTTTCTTCCTGCACGTGCTCTGGTATATTGAAGGATTCGCTTTCGGGTACCGTAATTCATCCAAAATAAGGTTTCAATACTTCCTGAAAAACCTGGGGAGGGCGACCAGGCCTACCTGTATTCTTGTCTACAAATGCCAACGTGGTTTCCCCTGATGAATTAATTTACCTCCACCATTATATATATCATATTCAAAACGAATTCTAGCGCCTGGCTTCTCTCGAATGGTAGTGATAATTTTTAAATGATCATCGTATAATGCAGCACTTAAAAATTTCGATTTGTTTTCAAGTACAGGCATCATTATTCCCATGTCCTCAAGCTCTTTATAGGTGAGCCCCAGTTTTCTCAGGCTTTCAACTCTTCCCACTTCATAGTACATCGCATAATTGCCATAATAAACATATCCCATCTGGTCTGTTTCCCCATACCTTACACGAATATAAGTTTCTGAAATGTACATCGACTATTTCTTTTGTTCACTCCTTCTCAACGCTTCTCCCTTTTTGATCTCAATGCTAAGCGCGCTCTGATATTTGCGGGCGTTTCTATTGTGTTCATCCAGCGTCGCAGCAAAATTATGATATCCTGAAAAATCTTCCTTTGCGCACATGTAAAGATAGTTGTGCTTTTGATAATTCAATACGCCATCAATTGAGCTAATCAGCGGCATATTGATAGGGCCAGGAGGCAGACCTGTATGCTTGTAGGTGTTGTAAGGTGAATCTATCTCTTTGTGTTCATTAAGTACCCGCTTTATGGTAAAATCACCGACCGCGAAAACCAATGTGGGATCTGCCTGCAGTGGTATGTCTTTCTTCAATCGATTAAGATATAATCCGGCAATTATAGGGGCTTCATCCGCTTTCACACTTTCTGCCTGAACAATGGAGGCGAGCGTTGATACTTCCTTGGGTGACAAGCCAATTGCTTTTGCTTTTTCAAGACGTTCTTCTGTCCAGAATTTTTTATATTCTAAGAGCATCCGTTCTATTAATTCATCCGGTAACACATTATAATAAACCTGGTAAGTATTCGGTAAAAACATGCCGATTACATTTTCACGGTTAAATCCCTCTTCATTATCAGAAATAAAATCATCCAGGGCATCATTAAACTCCGACGTAGATACACCAATATTTCTGGTAATTTTTTCCGCCAAATCATCCAATAGACGAACATGTGTAAAAGTCACTTTTACGGCCATGCGCTTCCCAGCTTTAAGAACTTCAATGGCTTCCTTGTTCGTCATATTCCTGCGAAGTGTGTATTTCCCAGGTATGATGTTTTTGTCATAATTGCTCAACCGGGCAAGAAAACTGAATGAAACCATGTCATTCACAAAATTTCCCTTACCCAAATCTTCCAACACCTTACGAAATGTGGTTCCAGATCTGATGATAAAAACTCTGTCATCGCGGTCGACTAGAATATTAGGCGTAAAATAAATCTGGTAACCATAGAAAATAAAGGTTATTGTCAGTGTTGAAAGAATTAGGAAAAGCGCGAGCTTCTTTTTAGGAACATCAGCCATATTTAAAAAATTGAAGTTTCAAATTTACTAAAATGAGTGAAGAGAACTGTGATATTGTTATTTGAGTTAATTTGCTTTTATATTCAAGGGATTCATGCCAGCCGAATTTTTATCCATACACCCCATTACACCTGAGACCCGAAAAATTGCGCATGTTGTCGAATTACTGAAAGATGGAGCCATTATCGTTTACCCAACTGATACTATTTATGGAATTGGGTGTGATCTGATGAACAGAAGGTCAGTGGAGCGGTTATGTCATATCATGGAAATTAAGCCACAAAAACTCAATCTTTCATTTATCTGCAGTGACCTTAGTCATATATCAAAATATGTTAAGCGAATAGATACTCCTGAATTTAAGATACTTAGAAAACTTTTGCCCGGACCCTTTACTTTCATCTTTGAGTCGAGCAGTCATGTTCCAAAAATATTAGATGTGAATAAAAAAACAGTAGGCATCCGGATTCCAAATCACCCCATACCGCTTGAGATCGTAAAACTGCTTGATAATCCATTGATTACTTCTTCCATAAAGGATGACGATCAAATTAAAGAGTACACCACCGATCCGGACGAAATCTATGAAGACTTTAAACATAAAGTAGATTTGGTAATTGATGGTGGTATCGGGGGGAATATCCCTTCCACAATTGTTGATTTTACTGGTGGGGAACCTGAAGTAACACGACAAGGTCTTGGCGATTTTACCTGGTAAATGAAGCGGTGGTTAATTTTGAACCCTTAATAAAAAAATTTGAAATCAATTTTAATTGAGCTTCATTATCTGCCTTCGCTGGAATATTTCTGTGCTCTTCTCCAATCTGAACATATCGAATTAGAGAAGCACGAACATTTTATAAAGCAAAGCTACCGGAATCGTTGCTATATAAATACCTCTCAAGGCGTTGAAATGCTCATCATTCCGTTAACCAATAAGCATGGGAAACCGCTGATTAAAGATGTTCGAATCGACTATCGTCAGAAATGGCAAACCAACCATTGGCGAACCATTGAAACGGCCTATCGAAAATCACCCTATTTCGAACATTATTCCGATGACCTTAAAACTATTTTATATAAGCATCATGATTTTCTTTTTGACCTCAATTTCGAATTACTGTCATTCTGTCTTAAGTGCATAAGATTCAATCCAAGGCTTTATGTAAGTGTATCTTATCAAAAAGTCACTTCAACGGACGTTTTTGATCTCCGATCGAAGTTAACCCCAAAGAAACCGCATCTAGAAAGTGAGTTTTACAAGCCTATACCATACAATCAGGTATTTGGCAACAGATTTGTAGCTAATTTGAGTCTGATTGACCTTCTGTTTTGTGAGGGACCAAGGGCGGCATCCCTTATTCTTGCTTCACAGAATGTCGATCTGAACAAATAAAATCTTAAACTTGTTTTTTGAAGTGATTGATAAGAAGAAAGCGGCTTGATTTATTACGTTTCTGCCCTTTTGAATAATCACTCTTAAAACTTTACATTTACATTACTCATTATTATGGCAAATATGGAAGCAAAATTTTCTAACCGCGTCAAAGAAGTTATTTCTCTAAGTCGGGAAGAAGCACTACGATTAGGTCACGATTATATCGGCACGGAGCACCTTCTTCTGGGGATGATACGGGAAGGCGAAGGAGTAGCTGTTGGCGTGTTGAAAAAACTGGGCGTTCCTCTTGATGAACTTCGTGCTGAAATTGAGAAAGTTTCAAAAGGTACTGCTACTCATGAGATCAAGAATCTCGCTAACATACCACTTACCCGCGCTTCTGAAAAAGTACTGAAAATAACTTACCTGGAAGCCAAAATATTTAAAGCTCAGCTCATCGGCACTGAACACCTGTTGTTATCTATATTACGTGATCCTGATAACCTGGGCACACAAATATTAAACAAGTTTGATGTTGCCTATGACGTGGTGAAAGAAATGCTGGAATATCAAAACGATCAGCCTACTGCTTCTTCCGATACTGATGATCCGGATGACGATTCATCGAAAATGTTCGGCAGTGGGTCCAACCCGAGCAAAGAAAAGAAAGGAACAGAAAAATCCCGTACTCCCGTCCTTGATAATTTTGGTCGCGATCTCACAAAACTTGCAGAAGATAATAAACTTGATCCGATTGTAGGTCGCGAAAAAGAAATTGAACGGGT
>JAHEMS010000265.1 GCA_024643595.1 Bacteroidota bacterium | reverse complement strand
TGTGAGTTCAGTCTTGTTTTCGTTTATGGGCGTAAGTATGGTAATCGAAATAACTTCGTGTTTCTCTCCTACCAGAATGTGCTCTGTGCGTATACCTGGTATCTCAAAAGTAATTTCAGTCGACGTGCCCCCTTTCAAAACACTATATCCCTTGGAGTTGGAAGATGGCGCATGACGTACCATCTTGAATCCTTTCGAGGTAGGTTCAAATTTCTTTTCTTTGATCTTTAATTTCTTCGCAGACCGCCAATACCACGACTGATGAACAAACGTAACATGCGAGGGATCAATCAACCCGATCACGGAATGATCAATATCAGCAGGCATACTTACCGTTTCTACATGTAGAAATTTTTTGTCCTGAGTGAGTAATAAGTTTGGTGGCGGCTCTTTGGGTGCAAGATTTGGAAGTTTCTTATCCGGTATATATACCCAAATTGTACCACTGATTTCCTCACAGGGATATTGAAATACTTTAATTTTTGTAATGTCTATCGTATTGTCAGGAGGCAATGCGGGAATTCCCTTGCAAGTGCCTTTTGAGTCAAATTGCCAACCATGATAACAACATTGAATAGTATGATCTTTAAACCAACCGGTAGACAATGGCACTCCACGGTGAGGGCAATTATCACGCAACGCAAAAGGCTTTCCCAACTCATCGCGACCGAAGACTATTTTTTCACCCAACATCTCTTTTCCTATGAGTTTACCTGGCTTCAATGATGAGCTATGAAATGCCAGGTACCATAGATTTTTCAAAAAGAGTGAAGCATCAGCAGCCATAAAAAACGATTGTTTTTAAATTCAAAATATAAGTTTGAAAGATATGAAAACCCTTGCAACAAAAAGCTGATTAATATCACTCAAAAAGTAATATCCGGTCTTAATCGTAAAAATACAGGCTCACGGAACAACTTATCAGCTGTTATTTTAGCATAACTGATTTCAGCCATAAGCATTGGCTCCACCCACGTGCTCGTCTTTTCATCCATCACTTTGCCGGATATCAATTTTTTCGTTTCCTTCAACCCTTTAATCTGCTTAACTATATCCTTTATCATGGCATCATCAAATCCAGTTCCTACTTTCCCTCTATAGACTAACTGATCGCCGATTTGTTCAGCAATGTGCAAAGCACCAAAAGTTGCTTTACGGTCACCCTTACCTTCGTTGTAACCAATAATCACACAATCAACCGTGTTTCGAACTTTTACTTTCATCCATAAATTGGAACGCTTACCTGGAAGATATCTGCCATCCTTCCGCTTCGACATAATTCCCTCCACATTATGTAGTTTAGCGGCTTCAAAAAGTGCAGCACCATCTTCAACCATTTCGCTCAAGCGATACGGTGTATCTGACTTAATTGCATCGCTCAACCATTCTTTCCTTTTCAGTAATGGTTCATTGACCAAGCTTCTTCCATCTAGGTAAAGGCAATCAAAAATATAGCAATAAACAGGACTGGTTTTTGATAACTTCTGGATAACATGATCCCCTGAACTCATCAGTCGGTGAATCACTTTTTTAAAATCAGGCTTGCCCGTTTTGTCAAGACAAACAATTTCCGCATCAAACAATCCACAGGTGGCCCGGAAAGCGGTATCAGCTTGAAGTAACTCTGGAAACTTAAGGGTAATATCGTTTTGGTTTCGCGAACGAATTTTCACCTGGCCATCTTCCAATGAGATCATGGCACGAATTCCATCCCACTTCATTTCGTGAACGTAGTCTTTTCCTTCCGGTGGCGTGGTTGTTGCGTCTGATAGCATGGGTTCTATCGCATCATGAAGATAGTTTACCTGTGGTGTATCCACTCGTTCAAATAACCATTCTTTAGGCTTGATTTTATAGATGCGATATTCACCGGAAAATTCTTTGCTACTTAATCTAAAATAAAATCCATCTTTTTTCTCTTTTGTTATCTGGTATTTTCCAATTGCATAAATCCACATTTCTCCAGCACCATATTGTCCTTTAGGGATCACCCCATCAAAGGTAAGATACTGCATAGGGTGATCTTCTGTTTGCACCGCTAATCGCTTTATACCAGGATAAGGCGGCAACCCTCGTGGCACCGCCCATGACTTAAGAACCCCATCCTGCTCAAGTCGAAGATCGTAATGCAGATGCGATGCATGGTGGCGATGAATGACAAAGCTATTACCACTGCTATCCAATACTTTCGCATGAGGCTCAGGAGTTTTTTTAAAATCGCGCTTTTTGGAATAATCTTCCAATTGTTCAGGTGTCTTGCGCTTATCTGATTTGGGCAGCCGTTTTGCCTTTGTAACTTTTACTGTACGATGGGTGTGCAATGATACCGCATAGGCGTCCATGCCATCCCAGGCATCGCCATCCTCAACTACCTTTTCCACTGCATTATTAATATTATAGGTTAAAGGACTTTTCAATAACGAGATTTCATCCCAGGTAAGCGGCATAGAAACCGGAGCTCCAATTCGGCCACGCAGGCTATAAGGAGATACAATACTTTGACCTGATCGGATTCTGAAAATATCAATCAGTATTCTTCCCTTACGGGCATCTTTCTTTAGATGAAGGGTTGTCTCTTTGGACGTTCGCTCCACAAATGGCTGAGCAATGAGTTGTGCAGCTTCAAATACGGTATGAAAATCCCATCGCGGCTCAATTGGGCAACAGATATGGATGCCTTTCCCTCCTGTCGTTTTAGCGAAAGCGGTATATCCAAAATTTTCAATGTGCTCCTTTAAATCAAGCGCTAAAGAAACCACTTTGGTAAAATCATAGCCTTCTGGTGGGTCAAGGTCAAACACCATGTAGTCAGGGTGTTCAAAATCAGGTTTTCTACTATGAAGTTGATGCAACTCAAGCGCAGCCAGGTTGGCTAGCCAGACCAATGAGGCAGGTTCAGTAGCAATAATATAATCTTTCTTCTCCTCCTTCCCGAGTTTTACGAATTCAATCCAGTCCGGTGCCCACTCAGGCTTGTTTTTCTGATAAAAACTTTCACCATGAATTCCATCCGGAAACCGAATGAGGGTAAGAGCTCTCCCTTTTACATGTTTCAATAAGGTTGGCGCAATCTTCAAATAATATTCAATCACTTCCGCTTTTGTGATCTCATCTTCAGGAAAAATTAATTTTTCTAAGTTGGATAATTCAACCTTGCGCTTACCCACCTGGGCCCATTGTGATTTTTTGGCCATTCGGTTTTAATCAACTGCTAAAACTGTTTTTAAACCTTATCAATCCACCAATTAGAGTGGCGATCAAAATAGCAGAAATTGAAGACACTACGAAATTACCCAGATCAAGACTTTTCAAGTCGAAATTGAATCGAAGAAAGATAATCGCTAACGTCACCAATAATACGACCAGCCAATATGCTACAGATGGATTACTTATCAGAAATTGTTTATCGGGCTTTAGGAAAGAAATATAAATTATTACCCCAATCATTCCCACATATGTACTGATGTGTTGCAATCCATAAAACAGTGGATAACGAACGCCGTCAAAAGGAATAACTACTTGCTTGTACAACGAAATACGTTGCGCAAAAAAACCATCATTGTGTGTAAACGCATCCCAAAAAATATGAGAGAACGACCCAATACCCGCTGAAAGAATGACTACCCAAAAATATTTTTTAAAATGTTTTATATAGTCCAGTTGAAGCATACTGCTAAACCGATATTGAAGGAATGCAGGAAGATTAGCAAACAGATTTCTTTTCACAACCGCATGAAATAAAAATGCCAGCAAAATGGTAACTGGAATATCAAAATACAGAATGCCGAGCAGTGTGTGACTGTGTTGACTGTTTACCGACATCTTAAAAAAATATTCAAAATCAGGAGCAATGCTGCCGATCACAAGTGCCGTTGCTGATACACGCTCTGGTTTTATTCTCACGAACGGTAAAACAATAGCTGGATGGGCAGGCGTAAAAGGCATGATCATTCCATCACTTCGGCCGTCTTCCTATTACTTAAAAGCAACATTCCAATGACAAAGCAAATCGCTGCAACGCCGATGGGATACCAAAGACCTGCTAAAGGGTCATCGAATGCGCCTGATAAATACGTGGCTATAAAAGGGGTGAGCCCACCAAAAATTCCGTTTCCAATATGATAGGGCAATGACATGGAAGTATACCTAATTCTTGTTGGAAAGAGTTCGACCAAATATGCGGCAATTGGTCCATATACCATAGTAACAAACAAAACCTGTAGCGCAACCAAGGCTACCATCATCCAGTAACTCATATCCCCAAGTAATATTTCACGTTTAGATTCTTTTCCATCTACCAGTGTGACCGTAGCCATTGTTTCATCGGCATACACTTTCTTTAGTATTGTCTTATCCGATCCGGACATCAGTACTTCTTTTTGTTGATCAACCAGTTCCACTTTATTATTCAAGTCAGCGAGGTCGATCATCTCCTGATAAATGGGGCGATATAAGAATACCGCCAGAATCATTCCAGCCATCATGATATACTTCCTTCCCACACGGTCGGACCACGCACCAAATACAATAAAAAATGGCGTGCCTATTACCAACGCGATGGCAATAATATCTCTCGTCTGTACAAAATCTACCATGCATGTTTTCTCGATAAAAGTCATGGCATAAAACTGTCCTGTGTACCACACTACTCCCTGGCCAGCTGTGGCACCAAAGAGTGCTATGAGCACCAAGATCAGGTTTTCCTTTTTTCCAAAACTTTCTTTTATTGGATTCCTCGAGACTTTACCCTCTGCTTTCAGTTTTGCAAAAAGTGGAGATTCTTTCATGCGAAGTCGAATGTAAATGGAGATGCCCACCAGTATTGATGACAGAATAAAAGGAACCCGCCATCCCCAAATATTGAATTCCTCAACGCCGATCAAATGTCTTACTGCTAGTATTACCCCAATCGAAACAAATAAACCCAGCGTAGCGGTCGTCTGTATAAAACTGGTATAATAACCTCTTCTCGCCGCGGGTGCATGCTCGGCGACATACGTTGCCGCTCCTCCGTATTCACCACCCAAAGCAAGACCTTGTAACAATCTTAATATTAAGACAATCAATGGGGCAAAAATTCCTATCGACTCATAACTGGGAACTAAACCGATCGCGAATGTTGACCCCCCCATCAAAATTAGTGTTAACAGAAAAGTATATTTTCTACCGACAAGATCACCTAGTCGACCAAAGACGATGGCGCCAAATGGCCGCACCACAAAGCCTGCCGCAAAAGTAGCTAATGTTGAAAGGAACGCTGCCGTTGGATTGGTCTGTGGAAAAAATTGTTGAGATAAAATAGTGGCCAGACTTCCGAATATATAAAAATCATACCATTCAATAAGCGTGCCCACTGATGAGGCCATAATCACTGACCAGAGTGTTTTCTTTTCTTCTTTGGTGATAACAGATGAAATCATTCAAGTAAATTTTAGAGGGAAGATAATGGAATTTGAATACTATGCTGCTACCGTTTAAAAGAAAATCTCCTGCGCCAATCGGTAGGTGTTTGCATGTGCATCAATAATGTCTTTGAAATCCACAGAATATCCTCCTCCCATACTTGCC